>NZ_JADKSL010000001.1:0-272996 GCF_015351275.1 Pseudoclavibacter sp. VKM Ac-2867 | reverse complement strand
ACACCATTCTTGCCGCGACGGCTCCGTGCGCCAGTCAGCCGTCGGTGTGCGCTCCGGCGGCGACATCCGGCACCCCTGACCAACTTCAGTGCAAACCTCGCCGCTGACACGGTTCCCGCAGCTGATGTCGCCGTTTCTGCACTGATGCTGGACACCATTCTTGCCGCGACGGCTCCGTGCGCCAGTCAGCCGTCGGTGCGCGCTCCGGCGGCGACATCCGGCACCCCTGACCAACTTCAGTGCTCAAATGGCCGTCTCGTGGCGGTCAGTGCCGAAACCGTCCGAATCATCACTGAAGTTGGTCAGAGGCAGTGGTGGAGGGGCGGCGGAGGTGGCGGAGAGGCACCGGCAAAAGGGGCCCGAGGCGTCACATCGACGCCGCGGGCCCCTGCCGGTTTCCGGTCAGCCGCGGGCGTTCGGCTCGCTGGAGGATTCCCTGCGGTCCAAGGAACCCTCAGCCGGGTCCGCAGCCGGCCCGCCGACCGCGAACGCCGTCTTGCGGTCGATGCTGTCGGATGCCAGCTCAAGGTTGCTCTCACCCTCGGCGCGCGCTTCAGCTTCCTCCTCGCCGTCGAGGCTCATGAGGTGCTCGACGTCGACGTCGTTGGGGTTGTCGAGCACTTCCTGCAGTCGGTCGCGGTCGAGCGCTTTCGTCCAGCGGGCGATGACGAGTGTGCCGATGCCGTTGCCCGTGAGGTTCGTGAGGGCGCGGCCTTCCGACATGAAGCGGTCGATGCCGACGATAAGAGCGAGCCCGACCATGGGGATGATGTGGTCGAACGCTGCGATGGATGCGGCGAGGGTCACGAGTCCCGCGCCGGAGACGCCCGCAGCTCCGTTCGAGGAGATGAGCATGAACGCGAGGAGCGCGATCTGGGTGCCGATGGGCACATCCACCCCGAACGCCTGCGCGATGAAGATGGCGCCCATGGACATGTAGATGGCGGTGCCGTCGAGGTTGAACGAGTAGCCGGTCGGGATGGTGAGGCCGACCACGTGCTTGGGCACGCCGGCCGCTTCGAGCTTCGTCATCATGCGGGGCAGCACCGTCTCGGAAGAGGAGGTGCCGAGCACGATGAGCAGCTCGTCCTTGATGTAGCGGATGTACTTGAAGATGCTGAAGCCCGCCCAGTGGCAGATGGGGCCGAGCACCAGGAACACGAAGATGAGGCAGGTGAGCCAGAACGACCCCATGAAGAAGGCGAGGTTGCCGAGGATCTCGGCGCCGTGCTTGCCGATCGTGAAGGCGATGCCGCCGAAGGCGCCGATGGGGGCGACCCACATGACGATCTTGATGATGCCGAACATGACCTTCGCGAGCGAGTCCATGGCGCGCACGACCTTCTCGCCGCGCTTGCCGAGCATCGCGATCGCGATGGCGGTCAGGATGGCGAGCAGCAGCACCTGGAGGAGCTGGCCGTCGACGAACGCCGACATGAACGAGGTGGGGATGAGGCCGAGGATGAAACCAGGCAGGCCTTCTCCCCCGGCGTCGCCCGCGTCGGCGATGGTCGCGTCGGCTGCCGATCCGTCGAAGCTCGCGACGTCGTAGTTCAGGCCGGCGCCCGGCTGGAACACGTTGATGGCGATGAGGCCGAGGCCGAGGGCGACGACGGTGGTGATGTTGAAGTAGACGGCGGTGCGCAGGGCGAGGCCACCCGCTTTCGCGAGGTTGCCGAGGCCAGCGATGCCCACGACGACGGTCGCGAAGATGGTCGGCGCGATGACGACCTTGACCAGGTTGATGAAGAGCGTCGCGAGCCAGCGCAGCTCGGAGGCGAAGGCCGGGAAGATCAGGCCGACGGCGATGCCGAGCGCGATGCCGACCAGCACCCACACGTAGAGGTGGTGCCAGAACGGCTTCTTCTTCTTGGCGGGAGGGGTCTTGCTGATTGCCCGACCTGGTGAGCTCGGGGTGGTCTTGACCGCTTTGCCCTTGTCGGGGCTCGAGTCGTGTGTCACGGTGTTCTCCTTTGAACTCCAGCGTGTGCGTCATCGGTGACGGCTCGTCGTCCAAGGGTGGGCGCCCAGAGGCCGTGAGCCCAGGGGTGCTGCGCATCCTTAAGGTGTTCTTGACATTCGGTCGCGGATGCCCGCTTGTTAGGCTCGAACCGTGGCGTTTGCACCGTGGATGTCGTCGGTTGAGCCGCCAGCAGGCGGCTTCACGCGGCGAGCCTTCCTCGGAGGTGCGGCGGCAACGATGTCCTCGCTTGCGCTCGCGGCGTGCGCCTCGCCGAAGCCGTCCGGGCAGGTGCTGACGCTCGCGACCGGCCCAGAGGGGGCGGTGTTCCGAGAGATCGGGGCGGCCTACGCCGACGCGGTGAACGCCTCATGGCCGGCCGGCGAGATGCTGGTGCGCGATACCGCGTCATCGCTCGAGAACGCGCAGCTGCTGAGCGCGGGCGAGGTGGATGCGGCACTCATCAACGTCGACGTCGCCGCTGGTTTCGAGGGCGAGATCGTGGCGCTCGCACGTGTCTTCGATTCGGTGCTGCACCTCGTGGTTCCGGAGGACTCGGACATCACGGATCTGCGCGGTCTGCAGGGCAAGACCATCGCGGGAGGACTCGAGCTGTCTGGCACCCGCTTCACGACGTCGGCGATCCTGACTGAATTGGGCGTCGAGGCGAACTACGTGAGCCTCTCGCAGGCCGACTCCGTGGCGGCGCTCGCGGGCGGCGCGGTCGAGGCTGCGGCAAGTCTCACGGGCATGCCGACTCCGGCGATCAGCGAGATCGGTGCTGGGCAGCGGGTGCGCTTCATCGACCTCGGCGCGAACGCGGAGCGCCTCATCGACCGCTTCTCGCTGGTGTACTTCCCGGTCACGATCCCGTCGACGATGTACGAGGGCTTGCAGGCGGCGACGACGCTCGCGGTGCCGACGGTGCTCGCGGTGAGGCCCGGCATGGCGGATTCGATGGCCGATTTCCTCACCGCTTGTCTGTTCGACAACGCGGATGCGCTGTCGCACGTGCGCCCTGAGGCTGGACAGATCAACCCGCGAACGGGGGCGGGGACGACTCCCATCGCGCTACATCCCGGGGCCGCCGGCTGGTTCCGCGCGAACAAGCCGTAGGGGCCACTCGCCAGGAAACAGTGACAACTGTGTACACAACGTCTACTCTTGACACATGGACTCTGTAACGCGTGAGATCAGCACCCGAGAACTTCGCGAGCAGCTCTCCGACGTGCTCGGTCGGGCCATGTATGCCGGTGAACGCGTGGGAGTGACTCGGAACGGCAAGCTCGCCGCAGTCGTCGTCAGCGTCGCGGACCTCGAAGCTCTGGAGTCGTTCGAGATGCATCGCGATGTTGAGTCTTATCGCCATGCGAAAGCGGCAGATGATGGCGACCGGGTTTCCCTCGATGAGCTTCGCGGTGAGCTCGGCGCGTGACCTACCGCGTCGAGTTCACCTCGGCCGCCGCGAAGCAGGTCCGCAAGCTGGCTCGCCCAGTCCAACTGCGCGTGCTGGATGCGATCCAGTCGCTGTCGGAAACACCACGCCCGCAGGGGGCTCGCAAGCTGGTGGGCGAGGAGACCGCGTGGAGAGTTCGCATCGGCGACTACCTCGTCATCTACGACATCTACGACGAGGAACTCGTCATCACGATCGTGCGTGCCGCGCACCGTCGCGAGGTCTATCGCTAGCAGATGCTCCGCTCAGCTAGGACTGGGATTCCGCCAGGGGCATCGCAGCTTCGACGCGGAGGCCGCCGCCGGGTGCATCCGCGAGCATCAGCTCGCCCCCGATGTCGCGGAGCGCTTGCGCGACGATGCTCAGGCCGAGGCCGGTGCCCGGCAGGTTGCTGGTGCGGGGCGAGCGCCAGAAGCGCTGCGTCGCGTGCTCACGGTCGTCGGGTGGGAGCCCGATGCCGTTGTCGTCGACCGTGACCACGTAGCGGCGCGAGGCGATGTCCGGCCGGCCAGCGACGCGCACCTCGGTGCCGCCGGAGAGCTTGATGGCGTTGGTGACGAGTTCGCTCACGACGGCGTCGAGGCCGCCGGCCGGCTCCTGCACTTCCAGCGATTCCCCCTGAAGATGCACGGTCTGCACGCCGATGCCGGCTCGCGATCCGGCTTCTGCCCACCGGAACGCCGCCCCGGCGAGCGCGTCGCCGATCGCCGAGATGCGTGGTGGCCGGCTCTGGAACTGGGTGGCGTCGAGCAGGCCCGCGACGGTGCCGGTCATGCGGTCGATGGTCTCGATGGCTTCGGCGTGCACTTCTCGGGCTTCGGCGTCGTCGCGGAGGTACGGCTCGAGGTTCTCGACCGAGATGCGCGTCGAGGCGAGGGGCGTGCGCAGCTGGTGCGACGCATCCGACACGAACTCCTGCTGCCTCGTGACGGTCGCGGACACGGTGCCGACCATGGAGTTGAAGGTGGAGGCGAGGAGCCGCAGTTCGCTTGGGCCCGCGTCGGTGCCGGCTTTCGCGTCGAGGTCGCCGCGCGCGACGGCGTCGACGGAGCGTTCGAGTTCTTGCACGGGGCGGAGGATCCACCGAGACATGGGCCAGAGCAGCCAGAAGGCGACGGCGCCGGGAACGAGCAGCCCTGCGGCGAGGATGAGCCATTCGGTGAGGATCGTGGTGCGAGCCGTGTCGGTGGGCACGTCGAAGACGAGGGCGCCGACGACCTGCGAGTCGCGGCCGACTGGAGCGACGATCGTGAGCCTCTCTGGCCCCCACGGCCAGACGGTGGTGGTGATGTCGGGCGATTGGCCGGAGAGGGCGGCGTCGACGAGCGCGAGGTCAGCGTCGTCGACCGCGTAGGGCAAACCCGCCGAGTGGATGATCTGCCCGTCGCGGTTGAGCAGCCAGGTGGGGGTGTCGAACAGCTCGGCGTAGTCGTCGAGCTCGGCCTGGAGGCGGACGGGGTCGGTGCCGATGGCCGTGTAGGCGGCGGTCGAGAAGCGGGCGGCATCGTTGAGGCGGTCGTTGGTGAGTTCCGCCGAGTGGCGGTCGGCGATCGTGACGGCGGTGGGCACGGCGATCATGATGAGCAGCAGCACGAGCAGCGGGATGGCGCACAGCACGAGTCGCCGGTGCATCAGGTGGGCCCGTTCGGGTTGGCGGGCACCGTCAGGCTGTAGCCGACGCCGCGGAGGGTGGTGATGGTGACGGTGTCGCCGAGCTTGCTGCGCAGGGTGGCCATGTGGGTGTCGAGCGAGCGCGTTCCGGTCTCGACGCTGCTCTCCCAGACGCGGTCGAGGAGGTCCTCGCGCGTCACGGGCTGCCCTGCCCGCGCCGCGAGGAGACGGAGGATCTCGAACTCCTTCTGCGTGAGCGTCTGGGCGGTTGGGGTGGCACCGCCGTCTGCGGTGATGGTCGCGGTGCGCGTCCCGGTGTCGAGGCGCAGCATCCCGACCTCGATGACGGGAGAGCCGGCGGTGCTCGTGTAGCGGCGCATCTCGCGGGTGCGCCGGGCGAGGCCCTCGATGCGGACGAGCAGCTCGGCGACACTGAAGGGCTTGGTGACGTAGTCGTCGGCGCCGGCGCGGAGCCCCGCGATGCGGTCCCGCTCGCGGCCGTGCGCGCTGACGACGATGATGCCGACGGCCGGATGCTGGCGGAGCTTCGCGATGATCTGCGTGCCGAGCCCGTCGGGGAGGGACATGTCGACGAGCGCCAGCTCGGGCACTTCGTCGCGGATGCAGGCGAGGGCTTCGGCGACGTCGGCGGCCCGCGTGACCCGGTGTCCGGCGTGCTTGAGGGCGCGGCTCAGCCCCCTTGCCAACTGGTCGTCGTCTTCGCAGAGCAGCACGCGCATGGGGTCGAGTTTATTTGACGCGTCCCTCGGCGGGCGGTGGCGCGGTCCGGGCCACTGGCCTCGTGAGCCAGAGCCAGCCCGTGAGGGCGAGCCCCCAGATGAGGAAGAGCGGGTCCCAGAGGAGGGCGTGCCCGATCATGGCATCCCGGTCGTAGCCGCCTTCCGGGACGAGAATGCCGAGCAGCACGGCGCCGCTGGCGACGATGTTGACGAGCCCGTAAAGCACGATGCCGGGGCCGCCCACCCAGCAGATGGCGCGCCAGACTCTCGGCCAGGGCATCCGCTGCGCGTCGAGCGCGACCGGGATGAGCGCGGCGAGCAGCTTGACCAGCGCGACGCCTCCGAGCAGGAGGCCAGACTCCAGGGGTTCCCGCCGCGAGAACTCGACGGCGATCGCCCCGATGGTCGACAGCAACCAGGTTCCGCCGAGCGCCCAGTAGGCGCTGAAGGCGGCGTGCACGACGCCGATCGCGGCCGCAGCCAGCACGAGCATTCGCGCGGCGCTGCGCGAGTGGCGAGTGCGGGTGTCTTCGCGCATCCGCGCCCCTACTCCCCCGGTGTCTGGCCGGCCTGGTCCTCTAGGTAGACGAGCCCGTTGCCGTCCGGGTCTTCGAACGAGAACATGGGCGCAACGCTCTCCCAGCGCAGCACTTCGGCGTTGTGGAGCTCGACGCCGCTGGCCTTGATCCGGTCGTGCGCCTCCTGCGCGTCCGTGGTGCCGAGGCGCACGGCGATGGGAATCTCGCTGTCGTGCGGGAGCAGGACGATGCCGACGCTCGAGCCAGGCGGGAGCACCTCGACGTAGCGGGCGCCTGGCCACGCTTCGACGTCCATGACGAGCTCACAGCCGAGCACGTCCGTGTAGAAGGCGAGCGCCGCATCCACATCGGAGACGGGAACCGAGACGCTGAGCACGCGAGTTGTCTTTGCCATGGGTCAAGTCCACCGCGAGGTGGGCGACGACGCCAGTGGTTGGCGCGGATGCGCAGGAAGTTCGATGGGGCGGACGGGGCCCGCCTCGAGGTCGATCAGCGGCAGACGAAGCCCGCAGGTCACCGCCTCCGGCATCTGGTGGATGCTCCGGGCGAGCGGGCCTGCGGGCCTCGTGTTCTCGACGTCTGCTAGCTGTTCGGCTTCGCGGAGCGCTTGCGCACGACGAGTGCGGTCAGGCCGGTCGCGAGCAGCGCGAATGCGGCGAGGATGCCAGCGCCGACGTTCTCGGCGCCGGTTGTTGCGAGCGCGTCCGAGCCGTTGTCGGCGTTCCCGCCGCCGGCGACCGGTGCGGTCGTCGACGTGGCGGATGCGGTGGCGGAGGCAACGGGCGCGGTCGTCGCCGACGCGGTGGGCGCCGCGGTCGCGGACGCGGTGGGCTCCGTGGTGGCGGTGGGCGCCACCGTCGGGGCTGGGGTCACGGTGGGCTCGGCGGTGCCCGGCGTACTGGGCTCGGGCTGCTCGGCTCCGGCGTCGACGAGGCTGATGGTTCCGTCGGCGTTGACCTCGACCTGAGCCGCCATGGCGGCGGCCAGGTTGAGGCGCTGCCAGCTGCCCTCTGCACCCTCATCGAGCGGGTAGCCGGAGTCGAGCGCGGTGAGCTCGAGCACCTGACGCCGCTGCTCGGGCGTGAGGTCGGGGTGGCTCGTGATGAGCAGCGACTCGGCGTTCGCGGGGATCGTCACGGCTTCCCCGGCGGGTGCGATCTGCGGGAAGGCGTAAGACATGCGCTGCTCGTACAGGGCGAGTGCGTCGCCGTCGGAGAGGTACGGGGTGTCGGCTTCGATGCAGTCGGCGAGGGCGGCGCCGCATCCGGCCTCGAGCACGCCGCGCAGTTCGGCCTCGGCCTCGGCGAAGAGCTCACGGAACGCCGGGTCGCTCATGCGGCGCTCGACGATGTGCTGGCCCATCATGCGCCCGCTCATCACGTCGAGCGGGTAGTGCGCCGCCATGACGATGCGGTTGTTCCCGGCTTCGGAGGTGCGTGCGAGGATCTGCGGGGCGAGCTCTGGCAGCATCATCGAGAGCGACGTGCCCTGCCAGTACGCCTGCGAGGTGTGGCCGCTGGGGTAGGCGCCGCTCGTGGAGTCCCAGGCGTCGCCGCCCTCCTTGTCGCGGTATTGGAGCAGCTCGGGGAAGCGGATGTAAGGGCGGTCGTAGTCGAAGTAGTTCTTCGACGGGTTCGACGAGGAGTAGTACCCGACGAGGCCGCCGCTCTTCGCGAGGAGCGCGTCGATCTTCGGCAGCTCGCCCGCGAGGCGCGCCTCGGTGTAGATCGCGCCGAGGTTCTCGCCGAGGCCGTCGGCCATGGAGACCGACATGTCGTCGTACTGGTCGACGATCGCGCGCTCGACCTGCTCGGGGGTGGCCGAGGTGTTGATGTCGACGGTCTGGCTGTCGTTGAGCGCGATGATGTCGGCGCGGTCGGTGACGAGCCAGGAGAACTGGTCCATGATCGGCACGTAGTCGTACTCGGCGTTCGACGGGTAGTCGTAGGCGAGCTGGTCGTCGGTGAACGGCTCGGCGGCGGATGCTGCCCCCGCGCCGAAGCCGGAGAGGAGCACCCCCAGCCCGGTCGTCACAGCGATGGTGGAAGCGAGGCGTCGTCGAGACGTCGTGATGCGCATGCGGGGTTCGGCCTAACGGTCGGGGGATGAACCCGGCGAGCGTAGAGGCCCCGGGAGATCACCCGATGTCCACTAGGTGACCGGCTAGTGAACGAGGGCGCGGAGGTCGGCGAGAAGCAGAACGGGGACCCGGCGCGTCCTGCGCGGGGTCCCCGTCTCGTGATCGTCTCGGCTCAGTCGGCGATCTGCGCCGCGAAGGACTGCAGCCAAGGGCGGAGCTCGGGGCCAAGCTTCGGGTCCTGGCTCGCGAGCTCGACGGTCGCCTTGATGTACTCGAGCTTGTTGCCGGTGTCGTAGCGGCGTCCGCCGTAGACGACGCCCACGACTCCGCCGAACGCCTCGGGGTCGCCGGCGAGCACCTCGAGGGCGTCGGTGAGCTGGATCTCCCCGCCGCGGCCGGGGGCTGTGCGCTCGAGGACCTCGAAGACCTCGGGACGCAGCAGGTAGCGCCCGATGACGGCGAGGTTCGACGGCGCGTCTTCACGGGCTGGCTTCTCGACGAGCCCGGTCAGCTGGATCGTGTCGGGGCCGACGACGCCCTGTTCGCGCGGGATGCTCGTGTCGTAGGCGGCGACTCCATACGCGGAGATCTGGTCGAGGTCGATCTCCTGGAGCGCGACGACGCTGGCGCCGGTCTGCTCGTGCACCTCGATCATGCGCTTGAGCAGGGATCCGCCGGACGACATGATGTCGTCGCCGAGGAGCACGGCGAACGGCTCGTGGCCGATGTGCTGCTTGGCGCGCAGCACGGCGTGGCCGAGGCCGAGCGGGTCGCCCTGACGGAGGTAGTGCACGTCGGCGAGGTTGGTCGCCGCGTTCACGCGGGCGAGCTTCTCGTGCTCACCGCGAGCCGCGAGGAGCGTCTCGAGTTCGGCCACGCGGTCGAAGTGGTTCTCGAGCGACGCCTTGTGTCTGCCGGTGATCATGAGCACGTCGGAGAGGCCGGCCTCGACAGCCTCCTCCACGACGTACTGGATGGCGGGGCGGTCGACGACGGGGAGCATCTCTTTCGGGATGGCCTTCGTGGCAGGCAGGAAGCGAGTCCCGAGGCCTGCCGCGGGGATGACAGCCTTGGTTATTGGTGCGCGCATGAGTCCAGCGTATTGGACCCGGGTATCCAGGAGGTTTCGCTGGCCGTCATGCGACGTCTCGTGTGGGTCAGCAGACGAGCGGGCCAGCAAACGGAGATCCCATCAACGACCGCGAACGGGTACCTGAAGCCGATCGATCGCACTCCCGGTTGCCGATCGAGCCACAACATTCAGTTGAGACGGCAGCACGCCAGAGGTGTTTACCGTCTGCTCGACGGTCGTGGAGCCAGGCTCGAGAGTCGTGCTCGATTCCTGCACGCCTTCCCCTGTGACATCGATGCTGTGAACGCTCTGGTTCGCTTCTGGATCGATTGTCACTCTGAGCGACACTTGCCCGCTCGCACCTGCGAATGCCTCCGCGCCCAAGAGGGTCGTCTGCTCAGCACTGAGGAACGTGATGTCGACCACGAGCTGGCTCGCGAAGAGGATACCTACGCGGTGGATGACTCCACCCGCTGCTCCCACCTCGGACCGGTTGACGTACGTACTATGCAATTCAGGCCCGAATGAGAAAAGCACCCGCTGATCACCGCGAGTCAGTGTGAGGCTCGACGTGTCCGCCCGCACGGATTTGTCCCCAACGGTGAAGCGACGGCCGTCGGAAAATGTCAGCACATCATCCGATTTCAGGACCAGCGGCATCCGGTGCGTGAAGCTCGACTCGGCTTCGGTCCAGAATCGGTAACGGACACCACGATCCCAGTAGTTCCAGGCCGTTGCGTACTCCAGTACGCCCTGTCCATGCGCACGCTGAGTGATGAGATCCGAAAGTTCGGATACTCGGTCGACGGCGATTTCTCTTGACCGCGCCAGGTCAGTGTGGAAGACGCTTGTGGATGAGGACCTTCTGGTACTGAAGCTTCCGTCCGCGGTCCGAGTCTCCCAACCTTCGCCCCCCTCCCGCACGTTGGTGCCCGTCAGTATGGTCCCCGCGTCCGGGTGCCAGAGTGTTCCGAGCTGCCGGGTCGAGAGCTGTCCGGCTTGATGCTCGCCGAAGACTCCTACGAGGTAGTAATCCGGCCGGCGAATGAAGAGGTATTGGTCATTCAGAGAGCCGCTCTCGAGCTTAGTGAAGCGGTCCGCCTGCAACAACGGCAGACGGCCTTCGATTGCGTCACGCTGCGCTGTAGTCGGACCTTCAGGAGCGATCGGCCCATACATCCAGGTGCGTGGCGAAGTATGCGGCTTTTCCAGGGCTATGAGCGGCTGAGAGTCTCGGACGAAAGCGGTGCGAACGTCATCCTTCTCTCCGCGGGTGGGAAGGAAGAGCGCGATGTCCGGCACCTCGTCCAGGAAGAGTTTTGCCAGCGCCGCGCGGTCGAGAAGGTCCTCTGGCGGTCGCGAGACCGGCCCTGCCGGGTTGCGTGTGTGCAAGGCCGGGACGTGCATGAGTTCCCCGCCGCTCGGTTCAGGGATGACGGCGTAGCGCATGAACTCCATATAGCGCTTCACCAGACCCACGATGCTCGCATTCTGAGTGTGGCGATAGAGCCAAGCTAGATCTGGCATTGTCACCGTGAAGTTGTACTCGAAATCCACCCCATAGAGTTCGTTGAGGAACCCCGCGGGGGCCTGGCCTTGTTCGCAGAGGTAGACGAGGCGCTCATCGATGGCAGCCTGAGAAACCATGGACTCCGGAAGCACCTGAAGCGCCCGCTGCGCGCCGACCAAAGCTCCAGAGAGCTGGTTGAACGCCACAATCGGCGTGGACCAGTGTTCTCCATCGGCATCGAGCACCCAGTTGAGTGCCCGCGTCATACTCGTACTGAGGAGATGCAAGCTCTCCTCCGCGCCACCGGCGCTTTCCAGCAACTCGTATGCCTCCGCTTGGGCCACGAGCCCAAATCCAGTAGCAGCAAGTGACGCCGAATCGTCGTACTCCGGGTAACTACCGTCAGGGCGTTGCAATGAGACGTAGTAACCCACTGCCGCGTTCAAGCGAGCGAGCAGCGGCGCGTCCTTGTAGTGAGGGTTCCAATCCCGCTCGCTCGCGTAGAACCAGCTGAGCGTGGAAACGTGCTCCATGACTCGGGCATTTCTCTCACTTTGGACACGCTCAGGACGCCACCATCCACCGTCCATGTAGCCGTAAAGAGCGTCGTCGTAGTCAACGATGTCGTTGGCCATCTCAGCTACGCTCATGAGGTATCGGGCGTAGACCTGCTCATTTGCCGCGAACAGGGAACGCCTTGGCGCTTCGGTCCGAGCGACCCGGAAGAGGCGAGTGGATGCGTACCCGGGAGTGTCCGCTATCGTCGGGAAAGCTATGTGGGACGCCGCAGCGGCGGCGGCGAAGCCCAGCGAGCTCAAGATCAGAGTGCGGCGAGAAAGGCCGGGATTCGAGTTCTCTGGCGCCCCCGACGCTCTAGGTGCATCTTTCAAACGAACGTCCTCAGATATCCTGCATGCTTCGGTTGGCCCCTTCCGCGGTCGCGCGCGGGCTGTAGCTGCGGCCGGGAGACGACCTGTTGATCGCGGGGGGATGCGCTCGAGTTTACGCCGACGTCAGGGCCAAACTGAACGCCCCGCCACCACCGCAGGGCACGCGGACCCGGCTGCTAGTGGCCTGGGCCACCCTCACCTGGGCATGAGCGCAACGGGGTCGTCCGCGAACGAAATCTTCATTAGGCTCGGGGTATGCGAACTCACGCCCGGCGAATTGCAGTTCTCACCATCGCGCTACTGGCTACCGCACTCCTGTCGGTGTTGCCAACCGCTGGGGTGGACTCCGCCGAGGCCGCCAACTCCGGACAGAATCGTTCGACAAGGCTCGAACAGGATGACCCTCGAATCAAGTACTCGGGCCCCTGGGGAAAGCTGACGAGTGCGAGCGATTCCGGTGGCTCAAGCGTCTACCTGACCTCGGCTGGCTCCCTCTCGTTCACGTTCACTGGAACACGTGTGATCTGGCTGGGCCGTGTCACTCCTTCCGGCGGCACTGCGAGTGTGTCGATCGACGGAGGAACCCCGACATCAGTGTCGAGGTACGCCACCGCCACTCAGTACACGCAGACCGCCTTCGACTCCGGCGAGCTCTCTCAGGGGCAGCACACGATCAAGATCTCCTGGACTTCCACGAAGCCCATGGGGTCTACCGGGACGAGCATCCCTGTGGATGCGTTGGAAGTCTCAGCCCCAGGGGTCGGTCTCCATCAGCAAGATGAGCCCGCGATCAGATATTCGGCGGGCTGGACCAGTGCGGCCCATTCGCAAGATTCCGGCGGTTCAGGCACGTACGCATCGAGACCCCGGACTGGCGAAGTCAGCGCCAGCTTCACGTTCATCGGCAACTCAATAAGTTGGATCGGTCGGAAAACCGCAAGCTCAGGCATCGCGAGCGTCAGGATCAATGGCGTGGCAGTGGGCAAAGTTGATCGCTACTCCCCTCAGAACCTCTACCAGCAAAACCTCTTCACGTGGAATGCGCCGGCGAACTCGGGCGATGGCCTCTACACGATCACCATCTCCACGACCTCGAGCAAGAACGCGGCTTCCTCATCGTTCAACATGTTTCTCGACGCATTCGCCGTGTCCAGCACGCAGGCAGCACTGACGGGGATCTCTGCAACAGCTACCGATGCGACATCGAATCCCCTCACGGACGGGAACGGGGCCCGTGTGAGCTGGACGGACCCACTCGGCCAAACGACAACATCCCGGAAATACCAGATCCTGCGTGCCGAGAGCGCTACTGCGGCTTTCGTCCCAGTGGCGATAGTAGGTTCATCTCCCTACGTGGAGCAGGGCCTCACCGAGGGCAACAACTATCGCTACGCAGTCAAACCCGTGTTCGGCCTAAGCAATGGCTCATCAGCTGCAGCCGGCCCGCGATCCGGACCTTCGACCTTTGTACAGCCTTCTCTGTCGTCGCGGGTGCCGTCCGTTAGCGAGTGCTCATCGAGTGCGGCCGCGGCCGCAACTCCAGTGACGACGAGCCTCGAATTTCAAGCAGCAATGGACGCAGCACAGCCCGGGTCGATCATCGTGCTGTCGCCGACGGGCACTTTCGGCGGCTTTCCTAAGGCGAACGTACCCAGCGAGAACAGGGGTTTCGTGATGACGAAGAGCGGCACAGCGCAAGCGCCGATCACCATCTGCGGAAAAGTCGCCTCGAGCGCCGCCCTGCCCCAGGCCGCGCCCGCGTCTGTCGCCTTAGACGCGGAGTCCGCGACACTCGACATGAACGGACCGACGGTAGCGGGCTACACGCTGAAGTCGCCGTCTGGTCTCATCATCAACGCCTCCCACGTCCGATTGGCGCACCTCAACGTCAGGGATGCATTCAGCGGAATCGAGGTAGGCGGCGGCACGAATGTCCGGATCGACAGCGTTCACGTCGCGAACACAGGGCAGGGCGGTGTGTACCTACGTGCGCAGAGCGGCGTCAAGTCGCAGTCGAGCGACGTTTCGGTCGTTCGCTCCTCGATCACGGAAGCAGGACAACGGGCTGGGAGCGAACCCTACGGCGAGGGCATCTACGTCGGGCATTCCCTCGCAGCCGGCTGCAACAATGCCCCCTCAGCACCGGAAGGCGCGAGCTGCTATCCGGACCGGACCAATAGTTTCGTTCTGGCCTACAACCGCATCACGGAAACCACTGCTCAAGCAATAGAGGCCAAGGAACAGACCAGCAATGGCTTGATCTACAAGAACGAACTCGGCACGCCGAAAGATCAGTCGTCGTACGGAACTCAGATCACTGACAGCACCGTCGCGCTCAAGGGCTCGAACATTCTCATCTACGGCAACACCGCGACAGCCCGTCTCGCCTACGGCTTCCAGACCCTCTACGGCAACCAGTATGCAGATACGGAATCCTCTGGCCAGACCTGGGGCGTCGGTCACGTCTACGCAGCCAACTCGGTCTCGTTCGTTGGAGGAACGGCAGCCAATCAGACGGCCTTCGCCGTGGTGAACACGCCAGCTTCGGCATTCCGATGCTCGAACGCCACGAGCGGCACGCCGGTGAGGACTCTGGTGGTGGGCGTGGTGTGCGCGCCTTGATGTCAGCAGCCAAGGGAGTGGGCACTAACTCCTGTTGTGAGCCTCAGACTAAGCGAATGAGCGTCGAAGCAGCCGACCGGGCTTCGTCCTGAATCTCAGACAACCTCCTCCGTGCGTTGACACGCACCAGCGGAGAAATCGTAGGGTGGCTCGAGCATCTCGACTCCTCGTGCGCTCATCATGCTCGATGTCGAGGCGACGCTTCCCTGATCGAGTCGCGTCGCCCAGCTGACCAGGAGCCCGCACCATGAAGATCGATCTTGGCCCTGGGGCGTCACCGCCAGCAGGCGCATGGCGTGAGCGCAGAATCTGGCATCTGGTGCTTCTGGCGCTCGCAACGTTGCTCATGATTCCGGTCGGGCCAGTGCTCTTTCCACCCCAGCGAGCACCAACCACTGTCGACGCTATCTTCGTCCTCGGTCCTGCATCGCAGACTCGAATTGGCCTCGGACAAGACTTGATCGCGGCCGGTTTCAGCAACACTCTGGTCGTCTCGACCACCCCCGGAATGGGCACGTATGGCGCTGACAAGCTTTGGATATGCACCCATGAACAGGCCTATGACGTTCACTGCGTGCAGCCCCAACCTTCTACGACTCAGGGTGAGGTCGCTCTCTTGCAGCGAATGGCGGACGAGCAAGGCTGGGACTCTGTGATGGTCATCACCTTCGCACCGCACGTGCTCAGAACTGAGTTGTACCTCGACCGATGCTTCACGGGAGAATCGACGGTGGTTCAGGACGGAACCTACCTGGGCCCCAAGCGCAACGCCCTCGAATACCTCTACCAGCTGCTGGCCTTCGGCAAAGCGTTCACACTCTCGACTGGATGCGCTTGATCTTGCATCTCAAGCAACCTACGAAGGCCGTGCGGACGGGACCGGTGTTCTCTGGGTGCTCCCTCCGTCGTAGCAAAAGCGCATCGATCCCCAGGAACGGGAACCAGCTGCGCAAGGTCTCGCTCCTTCGCGAGTCGCTCCCTGCTTACCTCGCTCCCGGCTCCCGAAGTTACGGCCGCGACAATCGAGCCGGGCGATCGATCAATGAACACACCTGAATCGAGGGCGACTTCACGGTTGATCACGGTTCCAAGAGCGCCAGTCCGAGCACCAAGAGCCACGACTCGCACGGGGGCCTGGGCTCGAACCTGCCGGGCGACGCGGAGCTCTAGAGCTTCCGGAGTTGAGGCGGCCCGGCATCGGGCTGAGAGGGAAAGGCTCGCAGGGCTCGCCGTTTCAGCGTTCCTGTCGTCGACGCGCCAGCAGTGCGCCGAGACCAAGCGCGATGACCGAAACGCTGGCTATGGCGAGCGTCGCCATGGAAGCGTCTCGTCCGGTGCTGGCCAGTACTGGGTTCTGCTGACTCGACGGTGTGTTGGTCGCAGATCCTGCACCAAACGCGGAAGGTGACTCAGTTGCTTCCGACGGGGCGACCGTTGCTGTAGGGAGAACGGGCAACGAGGGCTCCGATGGCGCGGCCGTCGCCGGCGCGCTGTAATCCGGGCCGGATGATTGCGTCGGCTGAGGGGAAGCAGAAGACGATGGCGAGGGCGCAGCCGTAGGAGAAGCAGTTTCCTCACCAGTAGGGGTGGGGGAAGGGAGAGGCCCCTTATCCACGAAGAATCCTCCTTCTGGGAAAAGCGAATCCCCCGCGCGAATCGAGATCTGGTTCCCCGTTGTGTCGATAACGGAGACGGACCTCAACTCGTACCTGCCCGAGGTCCATCGGAACGGGTCGTCGACAACACTAGAGGTCGTCCCTGTGTGCACTCCATCGACCACGGACGTGATGGTGACATCTCCGAGAAAGTGGCTGTGGCAAGGCTCGAGGACCTCGCATGGAACTGCCGGCCGGACAGAGCGGTACGAAAAACCCACACTCCTGATTCCTCTGTCGTCGAAGGCAGTCCAATCAAAGGAGACACTATCTCCGGGCCGAACGACCTCAGGCGAAGTCATGACGACTGAAATCAACACCGGATCTGTCACATCCAGGTTCGTAGGTCCAACTTCAAACCTAAGCTCTGGGTACCCCGACTCCCCTGATTTCATGGTTGTGAGATTGCCCAATTCGTCTCCAATAGCGAATTCCGTGAGCGAGTAGGCACCCGAGGGCCACTCCTCTCCGTCCACAGCAATGCTCGCGGTCCCCCTCTGAACACCGTCCTCGCCAAGTTCCGAGCTCTCGATGTAGAACCAGAAAGATCTCCCGGAGGGTGAAGTTACGATGAGGCGAAGCACGTTGATTCGGTGCTCGTCCTCAGCCGCCCAGTCGACGATGATGCGGTCATCTGGGGCGAACGGCCCGGGCGTTCGGAGGGAAAACTGTACGTTCTCTGGCCCTTGAAAATCAATCCCAGAATCAGCAACTTCGAAGCCCAGGGGAACAAAGCGGCCGTCTCCCTGCCGCAACGACGTGTGGTTTACAGCCTTATCCCCCAGATTTATGACATCAAGAGTGTACGTACCGGGACGCACCTTCGAACTGTCAACCACGGCGCTGGTGGTCCCGGTTACAAACCCGCCTACGTCAGACGTGATCTCCGTCTCACCGAGCCAGAACGTGCTGCCGCTTGGATGCTTGAAGGTGAGGTGCAAGTGAGCAATCGAGCTCACTTCGGCCACGGTCCAGCGAGCAACGATCTTATCCCCGTCTCCAAACGAATCAACATGTTCGATGCTGAGCGACCGCAGTTCAGGGGGTAATTGATCAAGCGGGGAGGCAATCGCTGCGGGTGCGGAAAAACCTGCGCCGGCGACAACCGCCAAGATCAGAGCGAGACCTGCTGAGAACTTCTTCATTTTTCTCCCGACGCGTTCAAAGCTGCTCGCAGACTCGACGGCCGCCCGAAACAAGAATAGTGGAGAACTCCCAATCCGACCAAGTAAAGAGCAAACCTTTTCGCGACTACGCATCAAAACCAGGCACTGTCTAGCCTCGCTTCATCGCCCGGTTGATCTGTCGACGCCCTAACGCCCTACTCCCCTGATGGTGGTGCTAGCTCCTGTCCCGCGAAGCAATCAGTTTCTCCAAGCCTTCTTCGTAACCTCGGCAGACGGAATCCCAGGAGTAGTGCTCGCCGGCACGAGTCCGAGCGTCTCGGGCGAGGCGTTCACGGATGTCTTCGCTCTCCATCACCGACGTGACGGCCGCGACGATGGACGCGGGCGACGGGTCCGTGAATACCCCGGAATCACCAAGTACTTCGCGGTTGTAGACCGTCTCGCGCGCGACAGTCGGAGCACCGAGCGACATCGCCTGAACCAGAGCAGGGTTCGTCCCCCCGACACTGTGCCCGTGGAAATAGGCCCCCGCATTCGACCACAGCGAGTGCAGGCGTCCATCGTCGTTAATGTGGCCGAACCACTTCACATTCGGGTTGGCGTCGCTCAGCTTCTGGGCTCGATCGTCGAGTTCTCCGCCGTATCCAGTGGATCCCACGAGCACCACTGGCCATCTTTCGGCGAGCTTCTCGGCGGCTTCCAGAAATTCTCCGACAGTGTTCTCAGGCACGAATCTCGCAACGAGTAGAACGTAGCCACCAGGCTTCAGCCCGGGCTCTAGAGGCTGGGTCTCCGAGGCATCACCACCGTATGGGATGAAAAGACCAGAACGACCAAACTCCTCACGCCAGCGTCGCCCGATCTCGTGGGAGTCGTAGACAAGAAGATCGGCGTATCGCTTGGTCGCGAGAGCGCCACTGTAGAACACCTTCTTTGCGAGGTTGCCCCACTTGGCTCGTTCCCATTCCATGCCATCCACGTTGACCATGGTGGGTACGCCGCGCGCACGCAGGAATGGGAGCCAGAAACCGTTCGCAACATTCATGACGATGGCGGCATCCGGCTTCTTGATTGCAGCATCGATGGCGGCTGTAAAGCCGTAGCTGAGTGTGCTGAGCGACTTCGTCTCGAGCCCCCACGTGGTCCTCTGGATCACGCGCTCGTCACGTGCTGGGTCATCGGCTTCAAGTGCGGCCGGACGACCATATGCAGTTACCTCCCACCCTCGCTCACTCAAGTAGGGTGCGAGCTTGCGCACGGCGGTCTCGAAGCCCCCGTAGTAGCTGGGGTAGCCACGGGTGCCGATGATTGCGACTTTTCTAGTCATTTCTGAACCTCTAGTGATGTCCGTCCACCGCTCGTAGCGGTGAACGACTCATGCTCGTATTCAAGACGGGGGGTGGGGATGAAACGAAGGCGGATCTGGCTGCTGGCCACACCGGGTGGTGGTGTGGGCTCCGTGCCGTGGAGGGCTATGACCGGCTCTACGAGGACAAAATACGGTTGGTCAACTGTTGCATCTCGTCCTTCAACAAGCCTCGCAGCTCGCGGACGCTCTGGTTCTGGATCGCCAGTTGCGCCGCAGATCCGCTCAGGAGACGTTCCACGAGGTCGGTGAGCGCTGGAGACTCGATGCGATCAACGCGAACGCACCATTCGTCGGCCCGCACTGAGGCCATGAAGTCCCTGCACTTCGGACGATATTCGAGTGCGACGGTGGGGACGCCCACGGCGACAGCGAGGACGCAGGTGTGCAGTCTCGTGCCGATCACCAGTCGCGCATCTTTCAGGATTGAGACGAGATCCGCGGTCGTGGAAGGCTTGTGGTGCGTGTGCGTACCGCCCAGGGCGCGCGCAGCCTGGTCATTCCAAGCGTAGTCCTCGGGCTCCATGGACACGAAGTCGATTTGCCGTCCTTGTCTCTGCAGGTCCCGGAGGCTCTCCACGACCGATGGAACCCAGTTCAGGTCCGTGCCACCCCACTGATCTTCCCCATGCGTGAGGTTCACGAGGATTGGGCCGCTCTCGTTGAGGTTCTCGTCCAGATTCTGCTCGCCCAGCAGGAGAGCGGGGTCACCCACGATTGAAACCGGGATGCCAACAGAAGCCAGAATCTCCTGAGATCTGGGGCCGCGCACGGTGACATTGCCAAAGTCAGCGACGATACCCTCCCACAGCTTCAACTCCTCCAGTGAGGTGTAGCTCTTGTCACCGACGAACTCCGGGTCCTCTACTCCAGCGCCAAGCAACATGGCAAACTTGGGATTCAGGAGCTTGTTCGTCCGAGCGATGTGATGACGCCAGATCGTCCGCCCCAGAACGGTTCCCCCACCCAACAAGAGCGGCGCCCCTCGCCTGGGCAAGAATTCGCCCTTGAGGACCGACTTCGCGACATCTTTCTTCCGCACCGGGACCGGCCAGAGTTCCCAATCAGGCCACTGCTCTCGATAGACCTCGAGAATCGCATCGTCACCGAGGTTCCCGTGGCCGGCGAAGCCCAGGTAGTTCAAAGTCTGTCGCTTCAACGTCATTCGCTTTCGTTTCGGGGGTGAGGGCGCTGCACGCCAAGCCAGGAGATGAGGTCCGTCCACCCGTCGCGCGCTTCACGGAAATATCTGAGTGCTGAATCAGACGTCTTGGCATCACTGTCTCCGAGGACGGCAACGATAGCCAGTGTCCATTCATCGAGGTCATTGATGTCCGCGACCAACCCAGGATTGTCAGTGCCCAGGAGTTCGTCGAGGAATCCCCCAGCCGCGCCGACCACGGGCACAGAATGCTCCGCGGCCCGGATGGCCAGACCCGACTGCCAGTACTTCGTATACGGCACAAGAACTGCGCCGGCGCTCGCCACGAGTCGGTCAAGTTCTTCCTCGGAGACAAACTCGGATCTGACCGTCCAGTTAGGAATCTGCGGCCATCCTCGTCCGACGATCTCCCCGAGGACTCCGTGCTCTGCGAGCCGCGCACCGAGCCTCCCGAGGAGATCCAGATCGCGTGTGGGCTTGTACTGGCCAAGGACGCGCACAACCCGGCGGCCCTCGGGCTGTCCCACTCGAGGAACCGGCCTGAGCATCGGATGCGGAACGAAGAGCACCTTCTCGTACCCGATCTCGCGAAGACGCGCCTCGGCAGCTCTCGAGTGCGCCACGGCGAAGTGACCCGTTCTGCGGCTCGCGCCCACGCCGAGGCGCATAGATCGTAGGCCGTAGCCCATCGACTGACGGATCGGATCAGGGTCGTGGATCACCACCGCTCCTGGCGCCTTGCGGCTCGCAACGGCGAACTCGAGGTGGCCGAGTGTCGGCCAGACGGAAATGAATGGTGCGCGCTGGTTCCCCATGAACCGTGCATGCTTCGCGGCGCGGAGGAGCTTCTGAGCTTTCCCCGATGAACCCATCTCGGCGGAAGGCGTCGGGACTGCGACCAGGCGCTCGGCCTCAGGGCCAAGCGTAGCCAGAATCTCGTTCTCATAGTGCCGCAGCGCTTTTGGCAGCGTATTGAGCAGATTTACTCTGCGAGCTTGTGAGTTGGATGCAGCAGGTGCCGTTGAGCGAGTCAAGATCAGGCCTTCCGTTGCTTGATGAGAGCTAGGGCGTCACTCAGCGTCGGGCGAAGCACCAACGCGAACAGCGCAGCCGAGAGTCCAAGCACGACGAGGGTCGTCACGACGGTGAAGACGATCGGCATGCCCGAGAGGTCCCAGACCACGGCGAAGAGAGCCCAGCCTGCTGCGGCTGCCAAGCAACACAGCACGAATGGTTTGAGCCATAGTCCGAGGTACTTCTTCCAATCGATCCCGACACCCGAAACCAATGCCGCCAGGCGAACGGGCCACCAGATCAATTGACGCGCCGAAACCGCGATCGCGACTGCGACCACTCCGAACGGCAACGCCACGGCCACGAGGCCGATACCGACTATCGCTTGACCCAGCGTGAGGAGGAATGCGGTTCGGTTGCGTCCGACCGCGAGTAACGCACTCCGATCGAAAACGGCCACCGCGTTGATCGCGCCGAGTACGCACAATATCTGGACCAGAGGCCCGCTCTCTCGCCACTGTTCTCCGAAAACCAGCGGAACAGCTTCCGGTGCGACAGCAGCCAGAACCGCGAAGGCCGGCATCGCGAGGCAGCAACTGATGGAGGTCAACCGGTACAGCCACGCCCGCATCTGCTCGCGATCGTGTTGGAGGCGCGAGAATGTGGTGAGACTGATTGAAGAAAGCACCGCGGAGAAGAGCTCGACCATGATCGAGATGATGCGCATCGCGAAGAAGTAGTAGCCGAGCGCAGTGGCATCCAGGAAGGCTCCGACAAGGAGTTTGTCCGCCTGTGAGTTCGCGAAGCCGACGAGCTCGATCCCCACCACACTGAACCCGACCGGCCACAGCTCACGGAACGCCTTCCAGCTGAAGGTGAAGCTAGGGCGCCAGTCGGCCGTGCTCCAGAGCACAATGACTCCGACGCCTGCCGTGACGAGCGTCTGAACCACGAGGGCCCAAGCTCCCAAACCGAAAGACGCGGCCACGATGGCGCTGATACCACCAAGTAGCGTGCCGAGAACGCGACGTCCTGCGAGCGCCCTGAACTTGAAATCGCGCTCGAGGAGCGCCTGAGGGACTGAGCTCAATGCATAGAGCACAAGCCCGAGCGACATGACCTGGATGATCGGGGCCAAGCCAGGTTCGTCAAAGATCGAGGCCAGCGCCGGAGCGAGCAAAATCAGGAGCCCCGCCAGAGCGACGGAACTGGTTAGCCCGAACCAGAATGCCGTCGAAGCATGCTTCTCGCCGAGGACCTTGCGCTGAACGAGAGCTCGTCCGAACCCCTGATCGACGAATACGTTGAGGAACGTCATGAAGACTGTCCCGAGCGCAACGAGGCCGAAATCAGCCGGGGTCAGCAGCCGACCGAGGACAAGCAGCACAAGCAGCGACACGAGCCGACTCGACCACTTCTCTACCGCGGCCCATCCCATCCCGGTTACGGCCTTCGCAGCGATGTTCATCGCACTTCTCCGGTTCGCGTAAGAGCGCGGCGAGGCTGGCTGGCATTTTTCTTGGCAACAGGCTCGGCAACGCCTCTGGGCTCTGACTGCTCGTGGTCTGGCACCCAGATGAGCATGAGGCCTACACCCAGGATGAGGAAGATGGACGAGTTCGACTCGAGACCGTTGAAACCGAAGATCGCGGTTGAGAAGGCAACCAGCACGCTAAGCCCCGCGTACCTCTGCATGCGGATCGCCTGCACGCAGCTGATACCGAGAATCGTGAGGAATAGCACCAGCGCAGGCAAACCTGCGCTAATAAGGAGCTGCAGGTACCCGTTCTCGACAAGAATTTGGTAGCTGTTGAGGGCTCGAACCGTGTCCGCCGACGTGGCGGGTCCGGAGCCAAGCCAATAAGTGTTGTTCGCCGATTGGTACGCCAGCTCGAAGATCCAGGTCCGAGCGTCCGCCGATGATCCTGCCTCGCTCGAGCTGGACCTCTCGCTGAAGGCATCCGACTGCAGCGCCACAAGCATGCCCACAGCAGTTGCAGCGACTGTGAGGAACTTGACAATCCCCGAAACGCGATCGGATCGGAAAACGACGAGGAGGATGACGACGACTGCCGATGCCGCGACGGCGGCAAGTCCACCTCGAGACACTGTCGTGACCACGCCGATACCTGCGATTGCGGCAACAGCAAAGGGCCAGAAGCGCGGTCGTTCAAGTGCCGTTCCCAAGGCGAGCGCGAAGCCTGCGGCGAGGAAGAAGCTCGCGTAGAGCGGATGACCGAACGTCGAGTGTGCCCGATACACCGACCAGTTCTGCACCTCGGGCTGGCCGAGGAGGGCGTAGATCGGATCGTAGATCGGATTAGCGCTCAGAAGGTACTCCACCAAGGCGTAAATACCCGTAATCGCAACGAGCACGAGCATGGTCGTACGCACAGCGCTGGTCGCACGGGCGTCGGCGAAAAGCGCAGGAAGCAACGCGAGGGTCGCGAACGCGATGACCCAGGAGAGACTGTCACCCCACTTCTGACCGATGACCGTGGAAACGAGGAACCAGACCAGCGCAAGAACGAAGACCGTCGCGAGCGCTGTCTTGGCTGGCAAGCGGGGGCGACTCATCTTCTTTTTCGTGAGCGCTTCACGGAGTCCCCAGACCAGCATCACTACGCATACCGGAAAGACCAATGCCAACGGACCAACGTCCTCGAAGAGGCGCCGAGGGACGAGAACCCACAGAATGAGCGCCAAGGAAGGTAGGAGGTGCTTCGGGACGAGCAAGAGCGCGGTGAGCGCAAGTAGGGCCCCAATTCCGAGGTAAGCGGCATCACCGAGGCCGAGTACGCCAAAGGTCAGTCCGACAGTGATGACCACCGCGATCGGAACCAGCACCCATTTCGAGTTCATGCTGTCAGTTCTGCGGTGCCACGAGCTCGGGGTAACGCTCCCCAGCAGCCTTGACCTCGGCGGCGAGCTTGGTCACGAATGATGCACTTCGCTGCGCCGGCTGAGGCGTGGCCTTGCGGAGGCCGATCCGCGCGAGGCGGTACTTGAGGTTGGCCGACAGGCTCCGCCGATAGGTGTCCCGGAGAGGACCGGTGTAGTGGCGAATGTTGTCCTTGAGGTTCACATCGCTGGTGTTGTTCCACTTGAGATCCAAGGTTTCCACACCGCCAAGGAGTTTCGTGACATAGATGAGGTTGCCGTTCTCGTATTTGAGGTTCTGACGATCCTCTGAAGGAATCTCTTCTTCGAGGCTCGCCATGATGCGTTCGAAGTAAGCGAGGGAAGCCTGATCGCGCTTGGTGAAAATGACGCCGGAGTTCACACGGCCACTCCGCCCGAGGGCCATGCCTACAGACTCCGTCTGGAGTGTCTCGGTCCGGAAATCGGGCGCGTTCTCAGCAACTCGAGCATCCGCGTCAATGAACGCCACGTAGTCGTACCCCGCTCGCAGGGCTCCGAGAATCAGTGGCACCTTAAGCCAGGCACTGAGCGCGATCTCTGCGACCTGCTTGGGCTCCGTGACGGCGGCGTAGTTTGCGCCGAGGCGCGCCGCGTATCGCCGCTGGGAGTCGATGCAGTCCTGGTAGGCCACACCGTAGCCATTCTGGGCGATAGTGAAGATTAGTGTCGACATGATTGACCTCAGAGTCTCGGGGATGCGGTTTCGTGGCGGTCTTCTTTCCAAAGCTCGCCGGGGAAAGCGTTCAGCAATTTTTCTGCAGCCCAGTCCATCGTGGGTGGTTCGAGCTTTGCAGCGAGCTGGAGACCTGCGTCAAGGTTCTCGGCCAGCACGAGGGAATCCGCGGGGCGTCCTGTACCGGAATGGTAGTCGCGGTACTTGAAGTCCGGTTCAACCCGAGAGGCAATCGCTACAGCCGGAATACCGAGTGATTCCGCCACGATAACCCCGTGCAACGATGAGCCGACGACATACTCACTGCTTGCGATGAACTCGATGACAGACGCGAGGGGACCAAGCGGGTCCACTACGTTCTGCACATGTTTGTACGTATCCCATTCATTGAAGTTCGGGACCACGGCATACTTGCGCTTCTTGTTTTGCGCCCACTGCACGGTTTCGGGGTAGAGGTTCGGTAGCAACAGCGCTGGGTCTCCGAACACCTCGGGTACAGCCTGGCCCCGCTCCTCAAGAAAACGTCGGGTCAGAGGACCACGAACGGCTCGAATGTCGAGTCGTTCGAACGCGTGCTGCTCCGGAGTCTTCTTGCCGTTGCGGCCACTTCCCCAGATGACGTCACCATCGTTGGCTTCATGAAGGACCGAGCCAACCGAGAGCAGCTGCTGGCTGCTGAATGCAGGTGCGGGCCGCCCAAGCCCCCGTTGCCATAGCACTGCTTGCACGATCTTCCCGCCGAGAAGGTCACCAAAGTTATTGACTCGACGGCCAAAGCGCGAGTATTTGGAAAGCCTACCGGGGAGGAGTGGCTTGCGTGGGTTCCATGAGTAGACGTGTGGCATATCAACTCACCTGAGTTTCTGAGCGCAGCTTGAGCACTTTGCTATAAATTTCTGTGTAGGCACGACCGATTCTCGTCCATTCGCGCCTCTCTCCGAGATGCTCAGGGATTGAATCGTCAGAGACGATGGTTCCCGACAGGGCGGACGCGACTACAGAACCCGTCAGCTTTCCCTGGAATAGGTGAACGCGATCTCCGCCGAATTCTTGTTGCAACTCACGAGCCGTTGGTGAATCAGGCACCAAGACAGGTCGTCCGAGAGTGAGGGCCATGAAGAGCGCACCAGAATTGTACAGATCCGGGTAGGGCAGAGCAATCAACTGAGCTTCCCGGATTCGAATCGCAAGTTCACGGTCCTGAAGCTCACGAGCTTCGAGCGTGACGCGTTGATCTGCGGAAACCAGGGTCGCCAGACGTTGCAGGAACCCAGGGTCCTGCGCCCTCCCACAGATCTGCAACGAGAGGTTGCTATCGTCGATCTCACTGAACGAATCGATGAGCATCGAGATGCCCTTATTAGCTCGCAAGCCCCCAAAAAGGAGCACACGTCCCGGCGTGGCCGCAATCGCTGATACTTCTGAGCGGAAGGGGGCGATGACACGGCCGTAGTCACCGTGCGGTATGACGACGTCACCCTCCCGGTAGGCTGCGTTGCTCAAGTCAAACTCGTTGAGGAAAACCCGGAGATCCGCTGCTTCCCTGAATTTCGTCGTAAGCCGTTCTTGCGCTCGACCCACCCCGGAATGAGCCTGAAGGTTGTGCACAGTGACCACGATGGGTTTTCCCCGAAGAGTCAGAACTGGCCGTATAAACGAAAAAGCAAAAAGTCTAAGAAATCGTGAAACTCGTGAGTTCGCTTGCAGTAGGTACTCAGGCCAGTGAGCGTGAAAGACGTCGTACTTACCCGTGAAGGCTGTCTTCCAGGTGAATGGCACCGTTGAGATGTGCGGGTTCAGGTTGTCGACGAGAAGACCCACGAACGGATTTCCGCCTTGACGAGAAGAATTCGGTAGCATCATCACGCGTATGGGTGGTGTTTCTTTGATCATGCTACTCCTTTCGTTCAAACCGGCCTTGCTGAGCATTGGGACTATCGCTCCGAGCGGTCCCAGTCCTAGCCCTTAGTCCTAGCGGCGCCCCATACCGACGAATGCCCACCCAGCTGCGCGCCACTCAGCCGGGTTCAGAACGTTCCGGCCATCAATTATCGACCGGCTGGCAACAAGATCTCCGCTGCGTGCGGGATCGAGGTTGCGGTACTCCGCCCACTCGGTGACGAGCACCGTGACCTGGGCGTCGCGAAGCGCATCGTCAGTCGATTCGACATACTCGAGCTGCGGGTGGCGCCGACGGGCGTTCTCGATGCCCTGCGGATCCGTCGCAACGACGTTCGCGCCGAGCCCCTTGAGCTGCACGGCGACGTCAAGGGCAGGCGAATCACGCACGTCGTCGGACTCCGGCTTGAAGGTCACGCCGAGCACGGCGATCTTCTTACCGTTCACGGATCCGTCGAGCGCGTCCACAGCCAGATCGATGACGCGCTGGCGACGCCGCAGGTTGATCGCATCCACCTGCTTCAAGAAGGCGACCGACTCGCCACGTCCGAGCTCCTCGGCGCGGGCCGTGAACGCACGGATGTCCTTCGGGAGGCAGCCGCCGCCGAACCCGACACCCGCGTTCAAGAACTTGCGACCGATGCGCACATCGTGTCCGATCGCATCCGCGAGCTCCTTGACATCGGCACCGACGACCTCGGAGATCTCGGCCATGGCGTTGATGAAGCTGATCTTCGTGGCAAGGAACGCGTTCGCCGCGACCTTGACGAGCTCTGCCGTGGCGTAGTCGGTGATGATGCGCGGGGTACCGGTGGACAGGGCCTGCGCGTAGACCTCATCGAGGACGTCGGCCGCGGTCTGGTCAGCGACGCCGTAGACGAGGCGGTCGGGCTCGAGCGTGTCCTTGACCGCGAAGCCCTCACGGAGGAACTCCGGGTTCCAGGCGAGCGTGGCGCCGCTTCCGTGCTCGGCGACGATGGCGGCGAGACGCTCCGCAGTCCCCACGGGGACCGTGGACTTGCCGACGATGAGGTCCCCGGCCTTGAGGTGCGGGAGGAGCCCGTGGAGCGCCGCATCCACATAGGTGAGGTCAGCTGAAGCGCTGTCCTTGGCCTGCGGGGTGCCCACCGCTATGAAGTGCACCGTGGCTGAGGCCGCCGCCGCGATATCAGTGCTGAACTCGAGGTTTCCACTCGCCGTGGCCGAGGTCAGGATTTCGGGAAGGCCGGGCTCGAAGAACGGTGGCTGACCGGCGGCCAGGGCCTCGATCTTCCGCTCGTCGACGTCGATACCGATGACCTCGTGCCCCAGCTCGGCCATCGCCGAGGCGTGGACTGCTCCCAGGTACCCGCATCCGATGACTGAAACTCTCATCTGCTTCTTCTCCATGAATCGCACCCGACTGACTAAGGACCGGGCTGGGGGATGGCTTCTTGAGGAACGTTCACGCTGACGGGTGCACGGAAGAGTCCGTCACCAGACAACGCATTCGAGGATTAGTTGTTACGACGGGACTTGGCGGTGATGATCGGCATCTGCCCCGTGCCGATCTTGCGGTACTCAGTAGTCGGGTTGCCGGCCTCATCCGTCCCGTAGTAAGCACCGTAGGCGCCGTACGAACCGTAGGCGTAGGAGTCAGGGCCCTTGGTCGGAACCTTCGTGACGACGATTCCCGAGACCTCGGAGCCAATGCCCTCAAGCTGGGCGACCGCGCCGGCGAGCGCCGAACGTGGGGTCTGACCGCTCGCGACGACGAGGAGCGTGCCGTGGGCGAGCTCGCTCAGCACCGCACCATCGGTGACGAGGAGCAGCGGCGGCGCGTCGATGATGACGTAGTCGTGCTCTGCGAGCAGCTGGTCGTGGACCTGCTGCATCGTGTGCGAACCGAGCAGCTCGCTTGGGTTCGGGGGGATGCGACCAGCAGGAAGCACGTAGAGGCGACCGCGGCCCCAGCGCTGCAGGACGTCCTTCGGCTCGGCTCGTCCGCTCAGGAGGTCGGTCAGACCGACCGAGCCGTCGACACCCATGGTCGTTGCGACCTTCGGCTTGCGGAGGTCACCGTCGACCAGGACAACCTTGGCGCCCTGCTCGGCAAGCGCGATCGCGATGTTCGCGGACGTCGTGCTCTTGCCCTCGGAGGGGAGCGAACTCGTCACGACGAAGCTGTGGCGAGTGTTCTCGATGTCCATGAAGCGCAGGTTCGTGCGCAGGGCACGGTAGGACTCGGCCTTGGGGCTCTTCGGCTCCTCGTGCACGATGAGCGGGCGCTTGCCTGCATCCGGGTCGAACGTGATCGTGCCGATGATCGGACGGTCCGTGATCTGCGCGATGTCGTGCGTGCTCCGGACCTTCGTGTCCACGACCTGGCGCAACACAGCCACTGCGATACCGACAAGCAATCCGATGACGGCCCCGATAGCGATGTTAAGTGGAACCCGTGGGCTGATAGGCGTCGCTGCCGGAGTCGCGGACTGGACCGGCTCGATCTTCACCAGGCTGGGCGACGCACCATCTGGCTTCTCCAGCTCGTCAACGATGACCTCAATGAAGTTGCTCGCAACGGAGTTGGCGAGTGTTGCAGCCATCGCAGGGTCTCCGTCTTCGACAGAGATCTCGATAACCACGGTTCCAGTCTGATTGACGGCGGTGATCTTGGACGCGAGCTGCGATGGTGAAAGGTCGAGACCGAGCTCTTCGATTACACGGGAGGTGACAATCTCCTTGTCGACGACGCTCGTGTACGACTGAACGGCTTGACGCGCGAAGGTAGTTCCCTGGTTGAGCTCCTGAGCGACCGCCCCGTCGGAGGAACGCACCGAAACATAGAGTTCAGCGGTCGAAGAGTAGCGCGGGGAGACGAGCAGCGAAGCTCCAGCGCCCGCCGCGACCCCCGCAAGCGTGCAGATCAAGATGATGATCCAGTTTTTGTGCAGGATTCGCAGGTAGTCGCGCAGTTCCATAAAGGTCCGTCCGTGTGTCTCTTGCGCTCGTGCCGCTGCCGCTTTCGCGGCTGGCACGAAACGGGTGGCTCGCGGTGCGGAGCGCAGGGGGTATCTCAGGCAAGCTGGGGCGAGCCCGGCCTCATACTACTGGTGTGATGTTATTGGGCTGTAAATTCGTGAAATGTGATCAATCAGTCGCAGAGTGACCACACTCTGGCGCAGAGCGCGGATCAGCCGCCGATTTCCACGGGCAGGCCCGCGTCGACCGCGTTCGCGATCAGCTGGTGCCCCGCGTCGTCCGGGTGCAGGCCGTCGAGCTCGAAGTACTGGAACTCGTCCTCGAAGAGGTGACCGACGTCGAGGTACTGGCCGCCGACGGAAGTGACGTCAGCCTCGATGAGCTCGCTCGTGAGCGTCAGCTGCGCGGGGTAGGCGGTGCTGACCCAGAACGGCGAGACCGCGAGGATGCGAGCATCCGGTAGACCGGCGCGGAGGTCGGTGAAGACCGACTCGACGCCGAGCTCCTGGTCGAGCTCCGACATGTTCAGGCCACCGGAGACGATGACCACGTCGGGCTGGGCCGCGATCGCCTCTTCGACCTGGAGCGCGTAGGAGTTCCACTCCTCGAGGCCCTGGCCGTAGCTCGCGCCGCTCACACCGAGGTTCAGCTCTTCCCAACCGTTGGCCGCAGCCAGCAGGGTCGTCCAACGCAGCGACGGGTCGCTCGCGCCGACACCCTCGGTGTAGGAATCGCCGATGAACGCGACGGTCAGGCCGGTGCCCGCAGGGGTCGCCGAGGGTGCCGAAGCGGATGGACCACCAGCGGAGCTCGTCACCGAACCGGTGTCTTCTGAGCTGGAGATCGTAAGAATAGGTTCTGCGCCAGCCCCCGCGGGGGCCTCACGTGGCATGAACGCCAAAGCCACCAACGCGACCGCAGCGAGAGCCACGACCACGAGCAGTGTCAGCTGGGGCCAACGACGCGCACTCTGGTTGCGTGTTTTCATTTCCATGTGATCGTACCGGCCCAGCGGCCAAGCTGATACTCCCCTGGGAACTTGCAATCTCCTCGACACGCTGAAATCCGCGGGATTTAGCCCCGAAAATGGTCCGAACTTTGTCTCGATTCGCCATGTTCCTGCCCAAAAAACCCGGAAGTGTAGCGTCGAGACACGGCGAGACGGGGAACTCATGGCAACACATGACGCGGCGAGACGGCCCGCGGCGACCCTCCCCCGACGCCGCGAACGCTGGATCGACATCATCCGCGGCGCCGCCATCCTGCTCGTCATCGCGAACCACGCCATCGACGTGCCCTTGCACATCGCCGACGTCGCACCCGGCACCATCATCGACGACCTCACCCTGTACTTCGCGCCCTTCCGCATGACCTCGCTCATGCTGCTGTCTGGGCTCCTCCTCCCCCTCGCCCTCGCCAAACCGCGCGGCCGCTACTACGCCAGCAAGCTCCGCACCCTCGCCTGGCCCTACGTGCTGTGGCTCGTCATCTTCTGGGTCGCCACCGAGAACGCGACCGAGTGGATGCGCCCGGACGGCTGGATCACCCGCAGCTGGCTCTGGTTCATCCTCTGCCTGTTCCTCGCCTACCTCGCCGCACCGTTGCTCACCCGGATCCCGACCCCGTGGTTCGTCGCCGTGCCGGTGACCCTCTGGCTGCTGAGCATCGCCGCCCCGGACGGCACCCTCTTCGACCTCGCCTACTACGGCGGCTTCTTCTTCGCCGGCTACCTCGTCGCCGAGAACCGGCACCTGCTGCGCCGCTTCGACACGACGCCCACGATGCTCGCGCTCCTCGGCGGCAGCTCGCTCTTCGCGGCCATCCTCGTGCTGCAGGAGCACGGCCTGGCCCTCGGCGGCGCAGAGACACCAGCCACCGACGACCACGGCGCCATCGAGCGCTTCGACCTCATCTGGGTTCCCGTCGTGCTCGCCGGAATCGCGGGCACCATGCTGCTCGCGAGACGCGTCCGCGGAGCACTCGACGACGCTCGACAGTCCGCGCTCTCCCGCGCGCTGCAGTACGTCGGCCGCAACTCGATCGTCTTCTACCTCATCCACTATCCGCTGCAGATCGTGGTCGTGAAACTGCTCGACTCCTGGGGCGTCACCGCGCAGCCCGTGATGATGACCGCGTGCATCCTGGCCGCACTTGCCGTATCGTTCGGCGCTGTCGCACTCCGCCGCCGCAGCCGCGTCGTGGATGCGCTCTTCGTCTTCCCGAGACGAGAGCAGCTGCGCCCGGCACGAGCACGGTGACCCCCAACCGCGCCCCGTCTGAAAGCCCGATGACCACACCAGCCCACACCCTCGCGCCCGCCGAGCGGCCGTCGCCTCGAGGCCCATCGCGCCAGGCGACCCCGCCCGCCTCTGGCCGCGAGCACTGGATGGACCTCGTGCGCGGTGCCGCGATCCTGCTCGTCGTCACCTTCCACGCCAGCGCGATCCCCATCTTCCTCACCGACGTCGCGCCGACGAGCTTCATCAACGACCTCAACACGTTCTTCGCCCCCTACCGCATGAGCACGCTGCTGCTCCTGTCGGGCATGCTGCTCGGCCGCTCCCTCGCGAAGATCGGCGCCACCTACTACGTGGGCAAGCTGCGCACGCTGCTCTGGCCCTACCTGGTCTGGGGCACGATCTACTGGCTCGTCACCATGCAGGATGGCTGGACGCAGCCCAGCAACTGGATCGCCCTCAGCTGGCTGTGGTTCATCTTCTATCTGGCGATCTACTACCTCGCCGCTCCCCTGCTGACGCGCATCCGAGGCCCCTGGTTCGTCGTCGTCCCGCTCGGGCTCTGGGCGTTCAGCGCGATCCTCTCCACCCGCGGAATCGGCCCACTCGTCCCCCTCGGAGACCTGGCCTACTACGGCGGCTTCTTCTTCGCCGGCCATCTCATCGCGCAGTACCGAGGCCAGCTCGCGCGCATCGAGAAGCTGCCGGTGCTCGTCGCCTGCACGCTGACAGCCGCCGGCTTCGGGGCGCTGCTCATCGGCCAGACCCACGGCACCTACTTCGGCCTCGACGGAGCACTCCGTCTGGTCTCCGACTCCAGCTCGACCGCACCAAGTGACGGATCCCTCACCGCAGCGACCCGCCTCATCGACCGGTACGAGCTCGTGTGGATCCCCGTCGTGCTCGCCGGCGTCGCAGCCATCATCATGATCACGCGGCGCCTCACCGGCGCGACGCGCGGCCGCGACGGCGACAGTGCTCGCTGGCTGCAGTACATCGGCAGGAACTCGGTGGTCTTCTACGTGGTCCACTACCCCGCGCAGATCATGATCACCTCATGGGTCGGCGACTGGGGAATGCTCGACCCCACCTGGATGCTCATCATCAACACGGCCGTCGCCATGGGCCTCAGCTACCTGTTCTGCTGGCTCCGGCAGTGGCCGGCAGGTGACGCCGCGTTCGTGTTCCCCAAGCTCCGCGCGAGCGGGCGACCCACTACGCCTTGAGCGGGGCGCCGTTGCGCTCGAAGCCCGACCAGGCGGACGTCACCATGTCATCGAGCGTGTACTGCGCGGTCCAGCCGAGCTCGTCCTTGATCCGGGACGCATCGGCCACCAGCAGTGCGGGGTCGCCGGGGCGGCGCGGAGCCACCTCCGGCGCGAACGACAGGCCGCTCGCGCGGCGCACCGCATCCACCACCTCGAACACCGAGTAGCCCTCACCGCGGCCCACGTTGTACTCGGCAGAGACCGGCGTGCCCGCAGCGATGGCATCGAGCACCGCCAGGTGCGCATCCGCCAGGTCGACGACGTGCACGTAGTCGCGCACGCACGTGCCATCCGGAGTCGGGTAGTCGTCGCCGAACACCAGCGGCGCCTTGTCCTCCGCGAGCTTCTCGAAGATCATCGGCACGAGGTTCAGGGCGAAGCGGTCGGCCAGCTCGTCGCTTCCGGCACCGGCGACGTTGAAGTAGCGCAGCGAGACGGCGCTGATGCCCGCGGCCTTCGCCGCGGCCTGCACAAGCCATTCGCCGGCGAGCTTCGTCTGCCCGTACGGGTTGATGGGGTTCTTCACGTCCGACTCACGGATCGGCTCGTCCGAGCCCGTGCCGAGTCCGTAGACCGCCGCCGACGACGAGAAGACGAGGCTCTTGACGTTCGCCCGCTGCATCGCCTCGAGCACGTTCGCGAGGCCGCCCATGTTCTGCTGGTAGTACCATGCGGGCTTCGCGACCGACTCGCCCACCTGCTTCTTCGCGGCGAAGTGGACGACGCTCGTCACCTCGAGCGCCTGCATGATGTCGGCCAGCGCGTCCGCCGCACCCGTCGTCGAGATGTCGAAGTCGAAGTGCGGCGTCGCGCCGACCTTCTCCGCCGTCCCCGTCGTGAGGTCGTCGATGACAACCACCTTGTCGCCGCGAGCCTCGAGGGCCGCGAGCACGTGAGCGCCGATGTAGCCGGCGCCGCCGGTGATGAGCACAGTCATGGAGAATCCCCTCAGAGGTGCGCCAACGACCCGCTCCTGCGCGCCGTTGCCGATGTCGTCGAGCCCGCCGAAGCACGCCCTCCGACATTGTGGCAGTTCTCGGAGCCGCCCGGGCCGACCGCGGCCAACTTGCCTGACCGAGCACCCAAACGAAGCGAAACGATCACCGGCAGCGACTCAGCCCTGCCGGGCCTTCATGCGCGGGTTCTTCTTGTTGATGACAAAGACGCGGCCACGACGACGCACGATCTGCGCACCAGGGACCTTCTTCAGCGCCTTGAGCGAGTTGCGAACTTTCACGAGAGCCTTCCTTCTTGAGAATGTTTCTCATTAGACTAGCCCCATGACCTCCGATCGACCAAGCGCCCAGACCGTCACCAGCTCACTCGGCCTGACACTCGTCAGCGGGCTCGAGACCTCGGGCCGGCAGCTCGTCACCGCACTCATGTGCGGGGAGCCGAGCGGACCGACGCCCGTCACGGAGTTCGGCGACGAGCAGACGAACGCCCTGGAGCTCGGCGTCGACATCGCCGACGACCTCCTCCGGCAGGCCGCGGACGGGCGCAGGGGCAACATCATCGTCGAGCTCTCCTCCGACGCCGAGACGCAGGGCGTCGGTCTGGCGATGGACCACGTCATCGCCGAGGCACGCAGCAACCCCTCCGCGCCGGATACCGACGACGTCACCGTCGGCGCCAGAGAGTTCATCACCGTCGCGAGCGTCGCCGACATCCGCCGGCTCCTCTTCCAAGAGGGCACGCCGTTGCCAGAAGACGCCGACACCTCCGCCACGCTCGCCGCACAGCTCGAGTTCGCCACCATCGTCGTGCTCACCGGAGCCGACGCTCACCCCTCAGGCCTCGTCAGCGAGACCTGCACGCTCATCCAGCAGCTGAACCCCACCGCGGTCATCACGACCCCGGCCGCAGCCCGCGACCTCGGCAGGCACCTCAGACCGATCCGACCGGGACTCGCCCATCAGCTCGCCTCGACCGCCGGTTGGATGCTGCGCCTCGACGACCGAACGCACTTCCCGCCAGCACGCGGCCACATCGACTGCACCGTCTTCACCGAGCCGCGCCCCTTCCACCCGGAACGCCTCGCCGCCGGACTCGCGAACCTCACCCCCGACCAGGTCGGGCTCATCACCCGATCACGCGGACACTTCCGGCTCGCCAACAGGACAGATCACGTCGGCGACTGGTCGAGCACGGGAGGCAACATCCAGCTCGGAGCATCCGGCGTCACGAGCGCTGACCCCGACGCGCCCCTCGGCACCTCGATCGCCGTCTTCGGTCGACAGCTCCGCACCGACGCCATCGCCAGCCTGCTTCACGACTGCGCCCTCACCGACGAGGAGCTCATCGCGGGGCCCCGAGCCTGGCGGGACTACGCCGACCCGTTTCCCGGATGGGAATGACCACCCGACCAGACGAAGCGGCCGTCTGCGCAGGACCGACGCGCAGAACCCGTCAGCGTCCCGAGAGTGGGAGGTGGAGCTCGAAGGTCGTGCCACTGCCCACCGTGCTCGACGCCTCGAGACGCCCACCGTGCGCCTTCACGATCGCGAGCGTGATGTTCAGGCCGAGCCCCACGCCAGGGACCGCCTGCTTCGTGGCCGTCGTCGCGCGGAAGAACTTCGTGAAGAGGCGGTGCATCTCCTCCTCGGGAATGCCCATGCCGGTGTCCGACACGTAGACCACGACCTCGTTCCCGTCCTGCCGTACCCCCACACGGACGGAGCCGCCCTCTGGGGTGAACTTGACGGCGTTCGAGATCAGGTTGTCGATCGCCTGCCCGAGCCGCATCGCATCCCCGGAGAGGACGACGTCCTCGCCGCCGGCATCGCCGACCAACTCGACCGACGCCTGCGCAGCAGTCGGCAGGGCCGTCTCCAGGGAGAGCCGCACGACCTCCCCCAGACGCACCGGCGAGAACTCCATCGGCACCTTCCCGGCGTCGACCTGGGCGACGAAGAGCAAGTCGCCGACCAGCGACAGCAGGCGGTTCGCATTGCGCTCCGCGACGTCCAGATAGTGGCGCTGCTCGTCGTTCAGCGGGCCGCTCTCCTCATCGCGGGCGAGCTCGAGGTAGCCGAGGATCGAGCTCAGCGGCGTGCGCAGCTCGTGCGAGATGGTGCCCACGAACTCGTCCTTGAGCCGAGACGCCTCGTTGACCGGCGTCATGTCGTAGGCGATGAAGATGTGGCCGACCGTCTCGCCGTCTGGCGTCTTGCGAGGAGCACACGTCATGAGCGCCGGCATGGGTTCGTCCTCCGTGCGCACCAGCTCGACCAGCGTGCCTGCCTGCTCGTTGCATCCGGCGATCTCGACCAGACGCCGCAGGAGACGGCTCCCGTCCTCGTCGTCATCGCCCTCGCCGCGGATCGCGGACGCGGAGACCTCGGAGAGGAAGTCCGTCACCTTGCGTTTGCCGACGACCTCAGCCGAAGAGGGCCCGAGGAGGTTGCGCGCCCCTGGACCCCACGCCACGATCGTGCCGTCGAGCTCCGTCACGATGGCGATCTCGTGCACCGCCGCGTTCCAGACGCTCCGGTTGAACGCCTCCGAGGCGCGCAGCTCCCGAGTGGCCACCTCTCGGGCCTTCTCGCTCGCCTGCACCTCCAGCAGGCGGCGCTCACGCTCGTCGGCATAGAGCCTGGCGCTCTCCACCTGCACCCTGGCACGGTGTGACATCTCGTTGATGACGCTCGCGATGACCGCGAACACCAGCGGAGTGAAGACGATCCGCAGGATCTGCGGGTCATTCCAGGGCGCCGTCCCGATGAGGTACGGAATCGCGAGCGTCACCAGCAGCGTGCCGATGGCGCACCAGATCGCTCGACGCCCGGGCTCCGTCGCGATGAAGATGAGCGGCAGGAGGATGAGGGATGTGAACATCGACAGTGCCCCACCGGTTCCCGCGCGGAACAGGCCAAGCGCCAGCATCGAAGCCATGGGGAGGAGCAGCCGCGTGCACGGCGGCGCCGTGTCCCACGGAACCAGGAACGCGGCCCCCGCGAGTGCGACCACGATCACCACACCCGTCCACGCCGGAACGGGCTCCGTGATCATGGCGCCCGGAACGAGGAGGATGGCACCGAGGGCTATCAGCAGGCCGAGCACCGAAGCGAGCTGACGGATGGCAGGAGACGTCGTGTCGACCGTGAACTGGCCGAACGGACTCTTCACCGAGACGCTCATGACTGGACCTCCCTGAGCTTCGCGACGAGACTCGCCAGCGAGAAGGGCTTCGTCAGATAGTCATCTGCGCCCGCCGCCTCACCAGCCTCCTGCGCCACGACATTGGCATTGGCCGAGACGATGATCGCGTGCGCCCGAACGTCGCCCTCCTGGGCGCGCACGCGCGCGAGCACCTCGAGCCCCGACAGTCCGGGCATGGAGACATCCAGGAGCAGCAGCTCGGGCGCCGACTCCACGGCTGCCCGCAGCGCGTTCACCCCATCGCCGTACGAGCCGACGATCTCGAAGCCGGCCCGCCTCGCGGCGGTCTCGAGCAGGAAGCGGATGTCATCGTCGTCATCCGCGATCACCACCCTCGCCGCCATCAGGCGCGCCTTGCACGTAGACGCGCGACGAGTCCCTTGACCTGCTTGCCCGTGAACGGCTTCGGGAGCACATCGTCCGAGCTCGGGTAGTCGGACTCGTCGAGCACCGAGGAGATGACGATCGCCACCTCGGGAACCAGCTCGCAGATTCGCTCGCGCACCTCCCAGCCACTCCCGACCCCCAACAGCAGGTCGATCACCGCGACATCCGGTACCTCGACGCGGATGCTGGCAAGGGCCTCGTCGAGCGTCGCCGCCGACTTCGCGACGCACCCCGCCTTGCGGAACTGCGTGCGCAGCAGCTCGCGCTGGTCGGCGTTGTCGTCGACGATCAGCACCCGCAACTGGTCAGCGCTCACAGGAAGAACACCTCTCTCACGAGAACCAGCACTGCGACGCCCACCAACGCCAGCGTCGCCTGCAGGTACAGGCGGTTCTCCGCTCTGGCGTCGCGCTTGATCTCCTCGGTCAGACGGCGTTCACCCAACTCGCTCATGCCAGCACGGCTCCGCTCTTCTCCGTCTTGTCCCAGGTCATCGCGGCGCCGCGCGCCTCCTTGATGTAGGAGTCGAACGTCACCGCGCAGAGAATCGGCCCGTAGCCGATGAGGTAGACGAGGATGGGATTCACCACCCGGCCGAACTTCGTCGAGTCGATCAGCTTCATGCCCCACGCCGCGACCATGCACAGCGAGATCCAAGCGAAGATCGCCAGATTCCACGCGTCGTATCCGCCCTCGGTGAGCGTCAGACCGAACATCGCCGGGATGCGCTGCTCGAACAGGCCGGGGAAGAACGCCGCCAGCAGCACGACCATCGAGATCAGCCCGGGGAAGAGCAAGACCTCACGCCACGCCACCCTGCCCACCTTCGGATCGAGCTGTGCGGCGAACAGCATGATGTACACGTATGCACAGCCCACCACGATCCAGAGCGCGCGGAACACGAGCATGGCAAGCGGCGAATCCATCAGGTACAAGCCGATGAGGCCCACCGACGAGAGCAGCATCAGCACCGGCAGCAGGAACACGCTGAACCAGAAGAGGCCGAACGAGATCGTGCCGAGCTTGTGCTCCTTCGACGGGCGGAACCAGAGGTGGCTGTACCGCTTCGTCAGCTGCACGTTGCCCCTGGCCCAGCGAAGCCGCTGCTTCCAGAGATCCCCGACGTGACGCGGCTCCTCAGCCAGCACGACAGCGTGCGGCTCGAACACCACCTTGCGCCCCGAAAGCTGCGTCTCGAACGTCGTGACCGTGTCCTCCGCCAGCGAGCTCGTGTCGATCTGCCCGCCGATGGCAAGCAGGTTCTCGCGCGAATGCAGCTGCGCACCGCCAGCAAGGCAGGCCAGCGCCCCGAGCACATTCTGCGCACGACGGCTGCCGACCTGCGACAGGACGTACTCGAACGCGATGAACCGCGTCAGGTAGTTCTTCCGGAGGCTCCCCTCGCTGATGTACGCCGTGACCGACCCCACCTCGGGGTCCGCAAGATGCCTCGTCATCTTCCGCATCGAATCCGGAAGGTAGATGACGTCGGCGTCCATGATGAGCAGCGCCTGCATCCAGTCCTCGCTGAGCACGCGGCGGAGCCCGTGGTTCAAGGTGTGCGCCTTGCCCTCCCCGCCCTTCTCGCGACGAAGGTGGAAGACCCGGCCCGGGTAGCGAGCGGCACGCTCGAGGACGACGTCAGGGGTGTCGTCCGTCGACGCGTCGTCGACGACGTACACCCTGAGCCGCTCCGGCGGGTACTCCAGAGCCATGAGCCGGTCGATGGACCCGCCGATCACCGCCCCCTCGTTCCACGCCGGGACGACGACGGCCACGTTCGGCAGGTACGGCGCAGCCTTCTCGTAGTGGTTGAAGCGAGCGTGCAGCGGCACGATGAGGAACTGGTAGGCCATCGTGAAGGCCGGAACAGCGCCGATCGCGACGAACACGACGAAGATCGTCGCCAGCACCGCACCGCCGATATCGAGCCAGGCGTCGGCGCTCACGCGAGCCCCCCGGCGTCCGACGAACCGAACGCGGGCACCTCCGCCAGCAGCTCGCGAACGCGGGCATAGACGCCGACGTCGGCTGCACGGTGGCTATCCGTCGAGGCGACCAGCGTCGCACCCTCCGCGAGAGCCGCCTCGATCGCCCGCGCACTCGGGCACACCCACTTCTCGTTCACCTCGATGGAGGTCCCCGTCTCGCGCGCGGCAGACGCCCATGCCGAGAGCTGCTCCGCAGAGAGCTGAGACTCGTCGATGCCCACCTTGGGAAGGATCGAGAACGGATGCGCCAGCTGCGCACCGCCACCAGCTGCCCGCATCGCGGCGATCGTCGCCCCGATCAGCAGATCGAGCGCATCCTCGACCGCAAGACCAGCCGCCAGACGCTCCCGCGTCTCACGCGGCGACCACGGGCCATCCGGACCAGGGAACTGATGATCGGCGATGACGATGCCATCCACCCCGCCAGTCCCCACCCGCAGGTCGCTCGGCACGTCGAGCGTGCCCCGCGCATCCATGATCTTCGCCTCGACGCCGATCACCAGCTCGACCCCGGTGGTGCGCCTCGCCGCGACGACCGCAGCCACGAAGTCCGGCACCCAGGCCGTATCGCCGCGCACGTGATCGGTCGCCCGCATCGTCACCAAGCCGCGCTGCTCAGCGGCACGGACGTTCGCCGAGATGGGACTCTCCGCGTCATCCGAGAAATCGGAATGGACATGCCAGTCGCCGAGCAGCAGCGCTTCGAGACCGGGACCCGCCTGCGTGTCAGTCACGAGCGAGAACTTCGTCAAAGGGCAAGAACACATCCTCGAGGAAGCGGACATTCGCGACCTCACGGAACTCGACGCGCGACGGAACCGGCCGTTCGAGCGCGATATCCACCGCGAGCGACGGCATATCGACGCCGGCCGCGATCGTCAACGGCATGGCGCCCGAGAACCTCGGGTTGATCTCGAGCAGCGCGGGGCGACCGTCGGTGCTGTACCGCAGCTGCACGTTCGCCACCCCCACGAGCTCGGCCGCACGGGCGCACGCGGCAGCCGTCTCCTCGAGCTCAGCGCGGTGCACCGTGCGACCCGCAACCGCCACGCCGGAATCGACGCGAGCACGCAGACGAGGAACCGCCGCGATCGCCTGACCGTCGGCCCCCATCACGACGTCGACGGAGAACTCGTCGCCCGGGAGGTTCTCCTGGATGAGCAGGGCAGCATCGCGCGTCTTCGCCTCGAGCTCCTCCCGCGAATGCACGAGGTGCACGCCGCGAGAGCCCGCACCGCTTCGGGGCTTCACGATGACCGGGAACACCCAGTCGCGAGCGATGCCGTCGTCGTCGAGCAGAGCCGTGGCCGGCACCAGTGCGTGCGGCTCGCACGCCTGCACCAGCAGCCACTTGTCGAGGCACGTCGCGAGCGCCTCCGCAGAGGGCGCGGCAAGCACCGCGCCGAGCTCCGCGCGTCGCGCCGCGAGCGGCGGGAGCTCCACGTCGACGGTCGACACGAGCACATCGATGCCGTCGGCGGCGACCATGTCGATCAGCGCATCGCAGAAGCCCTCGGAGAGGCCAGGAGGGACGAGCCGCCGGTGCGCCTCATCCACGAGGTACAGGCCACTCGCCCAGCCGTCCATATCGGCGGCGAACACCTCGAGGTCATCTCGACCGAGGAGAGAGCGGATGACCGCCACCCCAGCCGGCCCGCCGGCACCCGTGACCAGGACTCGAAATCTCATGCGCGGTTCTTCTTCTCAGTCTCAGTCGTGCCCAGATTATGCACCGTCGCGAACTCACCGTCGCCGCGCTCCGCAGTGATGCTACTCGCATCCCGGATCACCTCGAGCGGCTCGCTGTACGTGCCAGTACCGAACCGCGACCAGTACCGCGCAGCGGAGAGCACGAAGTCCGGCGCCAGGTAGTCGCGAATGTCGGCCTGCGACGCGAATTGCGCAAGCAGACCGAGCTTCATATCCGTGAATCCGTCGACCGTCACGAACCGCGTCGGACGGAAGTCGATCGTCGACGACGGGCTCTGATAACAGGCCACACTCGCCACCCTTCGACTCGCGACGAGCGTCGCCTCGTGCACGGCACGGTGGTCTTGATGCCGATCATTTCGAGAATGCGTGTAGACGATCGTCGGATCGGTCTCCGCGATCACCCGCTCGATGATGCCGACCGTCGGGTCATTGTTCGGAATCGCGGTATCCGTGAGGTCCTCGAGGAAGAGACGAGCACCGAGCGACTCCGCAGAGGCAAGGGACTCGTGCTGCCGATCCGCAGCGTCACCGCCCCGCCCGCCGCGAGACAAGGTCAGGATCACGATCGAATCACCAGCAGCCGCGTGCGCCGCCAACGTCCCGCCGACGCCGATCTCCACGTCGTCCGGATGCGCACCGATCGCGAGGACCCGACGGCGCGGGCTGCGCGCCCGCTTGGCCCGCGCCGCCTCGACAAGGCGCTGCACCGTGCTCACCAGCAGCGCACCAGGGATGGGCTTCTGCAGGAACTCGTCGGCGCGATCGCGCAGGGCGCGCACCGCGTATTCGACCGAGGCGTGTGCCGTCATGACGACAACGGGCAGATCGGGCTTGATCTCGCGCAGACTTCCGAGGACCTCGAGCCCATTCGCGCCCGGCAGCTCGACGTCGGTGAGCACCAGATCGGGATCGAAGTCGTTCACGTTCATGAGCACGGCAACCGCGTCCCGAAGCACGCGAACCTCGCATCCGAGGCGCCTCCGAAGCACCGTCTCCAGGAACTCGGCGACGTCACCATCGTCTTCGATGATGAGAATGCGGTACGAAGCCTCTGGCATAGTCGCCAACAGTAATCGGAAAAGCAATCAGCGGCACCTGCTTCCGGCGATTCTCGAATGCGAGCGAAATACCCGGAGAATACGAAAAAAGAATGCCTATGAACTTGCCGCCATCCTGACCGGGCGAGAGCTCAGCGGCTGCCGTTATGCGGCGACCGCATCCTGCGAAGCCGAGGGCTCCTCGCCTCCCGGAGGAATGCGACACCACGACTCCGCGACAAGGCCGACAACAAGCAGCACCACCGCGCCGACGAGCGAGAGCACCGCATGCCAGATGGGCTCCTCAGGCGGCACCGTGCGAGTCAGCGCGAACACCAGGACGCCGAGTGCAACACCCGCCAGCAGCGAGGACGCGAGGCTCGCGGCGCGCGCGAACGCCAGCACCCGGAACGCGTACTGCGGGTCGACACGCTTCCCCTTGATCTCACGTTCTGGCCCACTTGCACCATGTTCTTGACGCACGCCGCTGTGCGGTGACCTGTCGCGCTCGAGCCCCGAGGCACGCCGCCGAGACTCGGCATCGCGACGCTCACGCCATAGACGGCGCGTGTACGCGCGGATCGGCCACGCGAGCCACAGCAGCAGCCCCGCGAGCACCACAAGCGTCAATGGCATCGTCAGCGGGGGCGCCACGACGGCGCGCCCGGAGGTCACGAGCCACGTCTCCACACACCAGGCCAGCACACCGCCGATGACCCCGAGCCCGACGAGCAGGCCCGGCCTCGTTCTGCTCGCCAAGTTCACTGAGCGATCCGCTCGACGCGATCCTCCGCCGCCGCCCGCAGCTCAGCCACGCTGCCATGAGGGGCGAGCTGCGCGCGCGGATCGACCTCCAACCACGGAGCCAGCACAAACGCGCGCTCGTGCGCCCGCGGATGAGGAAGCACCAGCTCGCCGCTGCTGACCTCACCAGCCACCTGGATGAGGTCGAGATCCAGCGTCCGACTCCCCCAGCGCGTCTCGCGAGTGCGCCCATGCGCATCCTCGATCGCATGCAGCGCCTGCAGGAGCTCGGCAGCTGGCAGCTCCGTGTCGACGAGCACCACCGCGTTTCGGTACGCGGGCGCCTCATCGCTGACCCCCTCGAGTGTGAGCGCCGGAGTCTCGTACAGGCTCGAGGCCGCGACGAGCTTCGTGCCAGGCAGCTCGGTGATGCGCTGTAGCGCCGACCTCAGCGTCGCCTCCCGGTCGCCGAGGTTCGCGCCGAGTGCGATCACGGCCTGACGGACCCGCTGCGTCGGCACAGCGGGCGCGACGTTCGGAGCGCCCCCGGAGCCGATCACGATCGCCGCGTCGGATGCCGTTCGCGCCGCCGTCGCTGCCGCCGCCTCACGGGCGTGGAAGTCGTCCTCCGCGCTCGCCGACACCGCGTGGGCCGCCGACAACTCGAGGTGATCGCCCCGCAGCGTCGGCCGGTGCCGGAGGATGCTCACCGCCACGTCCTCGAAGTCCAGCGCGACCGGCGCCTGCGGCTTGTGCACCGTGATGCGCACGGCCACGGCATCGTCGAAGCCGAACGTGGCCGACGCGAGCCGCTCCGCCAGCGTCTCGATGAGATCGACCGGCTCTCCCGTCACGATCGCGTGCAGCGCGTGCATCCACTCGCCGTAGTGCAAGGTGTCGCCGATGTGGTCGCTCGACGAAGCCGCCGCCGCATCGACCCACGCCTCCGCGTCGACATAGAAGTCCTGACCATCCCGGCGCTCGTGATCGAAGACACCGTGATGCCCGCGCGCGTGCATGCGCGTGATGAGGATGCGGTCGAGCTCAGGCTCCGGGGCGCCGGGGAGACGAGCCGCCGCCGAGGGTGCTGCCGCAGTCGGGGTCGGAGCGCCGGGAGCGCCCGACCCCGCACGCGCCGTCCCACCAGACGCCAGATCGACACCGCTGCCGCTCGCATCCGCGACCCGTTCGCGCGTGAACGCGTGCTCGTGCGCCTGCCCGCCGGCCGCGACTGCACGCGCTGCCCGCACCTCCGCACCGCGCCGCCGATCGAGGTCCGGCTCGTGCCCGCTCATATGGTCAGTCATCCTGTGCTCCTTCACGCCAGGAGGCGACGACATCCAACGCCACCCGGTTCGCCTCGACATTGTGGACACGCACGCCCCAGATGCCCGCCTTCGCCGCCAGCGCCGTGATGACCGCCGTCGGCAGGTCACGCTCCGTCACCTGCGCGTCAGACCGCAGCATCTCACCCGTGAAGCGCTTCCGGGAGGCGCCCACGAGCAGCGGATGCCCGAGGGCAACGAACTGCTCCAGCTCGCGCAGCACCGCCCAGTTGTCGTCCCTGCGCTTCGCGAACCCGAGGCCCGGATCCAGGACGATCTGAGACTCGTCGAGGCCCGCCGCGACTGCGCGGTCTCGCGCACCGGCCAGCTCGGCCAGGATCTCCGCCGCCGGGTCGCGGTAGTCGGCGAGCTCGTTCATGCGCACCGAATGGCCACGCCAGTGGCTCAGGATGAACGGGCTCCGACTCTCGGCGACCACCTCGAGCATCGCCGGGTCGGCCAGACCACCGGACACGTCGTTGACGTACTCAGCGCCAAGCGCGAGCGCAGCCGCCGCCGTCTTCGCGTACATCGTGTCGATGCTCACCAGCACGCCGAGCGCCGCCAGCTCCTTGACGACCGGCAGCACACGGGCGGCCTCCTCCTCCTGAGGCACCCGCACCGCGCCCGGCCGCGTCGACTCGCCGCCGACGTCGATGATGTCCGCCCCCTGGTCGACGAGCTCCCGAGCGCGGCGCATGGCCCGCTTCGTGCGGCGCTTCTCGCTGAACAGGTCCTCGAACCTGCCACCGTCGCTGAACGAATCCGGCGTGATGTTCAGGATGCCGAGGATGCGCGGGCGCTTAGGGATAGCCGGCTGCAGCAGGTTCGTGAAGCGCTGCGGCAGGGCGAAGGGCCTCGTGTTCGTCGTCACCGGACCAGTGTCGTCGGCCTCCTCCGCGTCGCCCGGTGTCGGATCGAAGCGGGCACGAGGCTGCGCCGTCGGGGCTGCGCCAGCGGACGGCACGGAGCTGGCGACCGCGTCTGCGACAGCGGCCGCGTCGTCGGCTTCGGGCGACGCACCGGCAACCGGAACATCCGCACCCGCCTGCGCCTCCGCTGCCGAGGCCTCGAACGCCAGCGACTGTTCGGGTCCCGAGGCATCCTGCCCGACGAGGAGCGGCACGTCGTCCTCGCCCGCCGTCGAGAACGAGCCGCGCACCGGATCGAACCGGGCCCCACGCAGCACATGCCCCTGCACCACAACCGGCTGATCTGATCCGGCAGCCCCCGCCGGCACCTCCGAGGCCACGATGACCGGCACCTGCGAGTGCGAGCCGATCAACGACATGATCTCCGCCCGAGCCACCGGCTCCGACAGTTCCCCGCGCGCCGAAACCGTCACCACGGTGCCAGCCTGCTGGCGGGAGCCGCGAAGCCCCGCACACGCGTGACTCGCCTCGATCACCGCAAGGGCACCACGCGCATCCAGCGCCGACATCATGACGTCGACAAGCTCGTCGCCGAGGCGCTCCTGCAGCGTCGGGCGCGCGGAGAGCGTCTCGAGCATGCGGTGCAGACGACCGAACCCCACGATCGACGCAGACGGCACGTACGCGAGATGCACACGCCCCGAGAACGGCAGCAGGTGATGCTCGCACACTGACCGGAACGCGAGATCGCGCAGCACAACAGGCTGCGACACTCCCCCGGGCCCAGCCACGCCCGCATCCTCCTCGAAGGGCGACTCGATCTCCGCGACCGGGAACCTCGCACTCGCGAGCGGCGCACTCGCGTCGACGCCGACACCGCCGAACAGCTCGAGCGCCGCCTCAGCCACACGGACCGGCGTGCGCTCGAGCCCAGGGCGATCGGGGTCTTCACCGATCGCCGACAGGAACTCACGGACAGCCGCCTGAGCACGCACCAGGTCGATGCGCCCCACCGACCCCGAATCGATGTCGTTCATCTGCAAGTCCTCACTCCGCGTGGCCCGCGGCGCGGGTCTGGTTCCATCCTCCCGCTAAATGAACCCCACGCGCACCCCCGGCCTCGCCGCGCGCGTCACACTCAACCCGGCTGACCGGTCACCCAGCCGCGGCCACGGCCACAACACAGCGGCGCGGCCGAGCGAGTCTCGATACCAGACGAGAAGCCGCAGAACTGAGTACCGCCGCCGCACGCCGTCAGTGTTCCCTGAGCGATGCCCCGCAAAGTTGACATGCGCCGGTGGATCTCGAGATGGTCGAAGGACCGATGCGCCAATGGGGCGCATGCAGAGAGACGGAGGAACGATGAAGAAGTTCACGACCCTTGCAGCACTCAGCACCCTCGCCGGAGCCGCCTTCGTCGGGCTCGCAGCACCAGCCCAGGCGACAGAGGCGACGGCAGCGACGCCCGCCGCGGTCTCGCAGACCGCCGCAGCCGAGCTGACCGCCTACAAGCTCAGCGACAACCAGCTCGGCCTCTCCTCCGCCGACTACACCTTCCAGGTGCAGGCGGACGGCACGGCGACCGCGACGCAGAACGCGAGCGGCACCGTCGAGACCCTCCCCACCACCACGACCGACGCTGACGGAGCCACCGTGCAGCTCCAGTACGAGCTGACGGACGCCGGTGAGGTGCTCGTCAACATCGTCGACCCGAATGCCCCAGACGCGAGCACGGCCGGCGCCGAGACCCGCGCCTTCAACCCCGCCCAGTGCGCACTCGGGACCGTCGGCGGCGCAGGAGCCGGCGCAGTCGCCGGCGGACTCGGCGGCGCAGCAGTCGGCACCGTCACCCTCCCCGTCGTCGGAACCGTCGGCGCAGGAGCGGTCGGCCTCATCGGAGGCGGCGTCTTCGGTGGCATGACCGGTGCCGCAGCCTCCTGCTTCGGCTGACGCGCGCCATTGCTGCACTGAGCCAACCCACCGACGAGCAAAGGAGTCACCATGACAGGCGACCGGCCCGGCTTCCGGAGCTTCGCATCCACCCCACTCGCCATCGCGCTGTGGGTCGCCACCGTCGGCGCGACCGCGCTCTTCCTCGCGCTCGGATGGAACCTGCTGCAGATGGGCATCCTCATCGTGCCCCTCGCGGCCGTCAGCATCGCGGTGACCGTCTCCGCCCTCAAGAAGGCGAGAGGCGGCACCGGTTGAGCGTGCGACCCGCGCACCGCGTGAGACCAGCCCTCTGACGAAGAATGCAGGCTCCCGATCTTGGGAGCCTGCATTCTTCTCGCGCTACGTGCGCTCACCGTGCGGCGTGCGACACGGCGTGGGGTCTAGAAGCCGAGCTCGGCTCCGCCATCCTGCGCATGCTCGATCGGGTCCATCTGGTCGACCGGGATGTGCGGCTTCAGCGGCACCGGTGGCAACGCGCTCACGGGACGGTCGGGGCTCGACAGCCACTGCGGGCGCTCCGGGAGCTTCCGGACGGGCTTGAAGATCTCGTCGAGGCGAATGTGGTCGAGCGTCTCCTTCTCGAGGAGCTCCGCCGCGAGCTGGTCGAGGATGTCGCGGTTGTCGTTGATGACCTTCCACGCCTCGTCGTGGGCCTGCTCGATGAGGAGGCGCACCTCGCGGTCGACGGTCTCCGCAACCGACTCCGAGTAGTTGCGCCCGGCTCCCGCCTGCTGGCCGTACACCGTCTCGGCCGACGACTCTCCGAGCTTCACCGAGCCGACGGATGCCGTCATGCCGTACTCCGTGACCATCTTGCGGGCCGTCTTCGTGGCCTTCTCGATGTCGTTCGACGCCCCCGTCGTGGGGTCGTGGAAGACGATCTCCTCGGCAACGCGGCCGCCCATCGCGTACGACAGCTGGTCGAGGAGCTCGTTGCGGGTGACCGAGTACTTGTCTTCCAGCGGCAGCACCATCGTGTAGCCGAGCGCGCGACCACGCGGGAGGATCGTGATCTTCGTCACCGGGTCGGTGTGGCGCATCGCCGCGGCAGCAAGCGCGTGCCCACCCTCGTGGTACGCCGTGATGAGGCGCTCCTGGTCGTTCATGACACGACTGCGACGCTGCGGGCCGGCGATGACACGGTCGACCGCCTCATCCAGCGCCTCGTTGTCGATGATCTGCGCGTTCGAGCGAGCCGTGAGCAGGGCCGCCTCGTTCAGCACGTTCGCGAGGTCTGCACCCGTGAAGCCGGGCGTCTTGCGGGCGATGACACGGAGGTCGACGTCCTGCGAGAGCGGCTTGCCCTTGGCGTGCACGCCGAGAATGCGGGCGCGGCCGTCGAGGTCGGGGGCGTCCACGCCGATCTGCCGGTCGAAGCGACCAGGACGGAGCAAGGCCGGGTCGAGCACGTCCGGGCGGTTCGTCGCGGCGATGAGGATCACGTTGGTCGACCCATCGAAGCCGTCCATCTCCACGAGGAGCTGGTTCAGCGTCTGCTCGCGCTCGTCGTTGCCGCCGCCGATACCCACACCGCGGTGGCGGCCGACGGCGTCGATCTCGTCGACGAAGATGATGGCGGGCGAGTTCTGCTTCGCCTGCTCGAAGAGGTCACGGACACGGCTCGCGCCGACACCCACGAACATCTCGACGAAGTCCGAACCGGAGATCGAGTAGAACGGCACGCCAGCCTCGCCGGCGACCGCGCGGGCCAGCAGGGTCTTGCCCGTTCCCGGAGGGCCGTACAGCAGCACGCCCTTCGGGATGCGAGCGCCAACAGCCTGGAACTTGGCCGGCTCCTTGAGGAACTCCTTGATCTCCTGCAGCTCCTCCAGCGCCTCGTTCGCGCCAGCGACGTCGTCGAACGTGACCTGCGGGCTCTCCTTCGAGACCAGCTTCGCCTTCGACTTGCCGAACTGCATGACCCCACGACCGCCGCCGCCACCGAGGCCGCCAGCGAAGAGGATCCAGATGAAGAAGCCGATGAGGAGCAGCGGGAACAGGATGCTCACCGCCGAGAGCAGCCAGCTCGGCTGGGGCACGTCGTCGTCGTAGCCGCCAGCGGGAGCAGCAGTGTCGACCGCCGACACGACATCGTCGGCGCGCGCATCCACGAAGTAGAACTGCACGTTCTGGCCGTACTCGGGGTCGGCCTGCGCGAGCTCCATGTCGACGCGGTTGTCGCCGTTGACGATGACAACCTTGTCGGCCTTCTTCTCCTGGAGGAGCTGAAGGCCCTGCTGCGTCGTCACCTCACGGGTGCCGCTGCCGTTGATGAGACTGAAGCCCAGGCCGATGACCAGCACTGCGAGCACCACGATGAAGATCGGGCTCTTGAAAATCTTGGTAACTTGCTTCATAAGTCGAGACTCGAGTGGCGTGCTCGGTGCCTTTCAGCCGGTTCTTCGCCAGCGCACCAGGGCGCTCAATCGAAAGTCATGGTACTCGCGGCCACCGACACCGGCGTCCAGTGTTCGCTGCTGGCGCGCGGCGCATCCGCTCGGGCGTGCGCGCCTACTCGCCGCCGTACACGTGCGGCTGCAGCACGATGATGTCGCGCAGGTGCCGGTACTGCTCGTCGTAGTCGAGGCCGTAGCCCACCACGAACTCGTTCGGAACGTCGAAGCCGACGTAGCGCACGGGAACATCCGACTTGAGCCGCTCGGGCTTGCGCAGCAGCGTGCAGATCTCGACAGAGGCAGGGCCCCGCGACTCCAGGTTCTGCTTGAGCCACGACAACGTCAGCCCCGAGTCGATGATGTCCTCGACGATGAGCACGTGACGACCCGTGAGGTCCGTGTCGAGGTCCTTGAGGATGCGCACCACACCGCTCGACTCCGTGCCGGAACCGTACGAGCTCACCGCCATCCAGTCCATCTTCAACGGAATCGTCAGCTCCCGCGAAAGGTCGGACACGACCATGACCGCGCCCTTCAGCACACCGATGAGCAGCGGCTCGCACTCGGCGTAGTCGCTCTCGATACGGCGGGCGATCTCGGCGAGCTTCGCCTGGATCTCCTCCTCCGTGATGAGGACCTCGCGGACGTCGTTCGGAATATCAGTAGCGCGCATCCTGGCTCCCTGGGTGGTTCAGCGCTCGACGAAGCGAGCGCGGTGTGCGAAACGGTAGAAGCTAGGCGGTCTCGTCGAGGTGGTCGTCGTGCGCGGAGGCCGTCGCCCCGAACAGGATGCGACCCTTCTCGCGCTCGACCCGGATGCCAGGCAGATCGACGGGGCCCTGCCCGCGCCACTCCGTCGCAAGCGCCGTGACCGCCATCGTGTGCCCACGAGTGAGCGAGACGCCGAAGCCCTGCTCGGCGACGATACGGCAGATGCGCTGACGCAGCGCCGGGGGCTGCGCGACGATGCCGCCGACATCGAGGGAGATGCGGCCGTCCGCGTCGGTGTTCACGATCTCGTGCGCCCACTCGAGCGCAAGCGCATCCAGCGTCTCGGAATCTTCGCGGAGCGTCGTCGCCGTCCGAGCGAGCGCCTCCGAGATGCCGGGGCCGAGCTCCTTCTCGAGGAGCGGAAGAACCGTGTCGCGAACGCGGACACGCGTATAAGCCGGGTCGCTGTTGTGCGGGTCGATCCACGGCGAGAGCCCCTGATCTTCGCACGCCTGCACCGTCACCGCGCGGTGGATGCCGAGCAGCGGCCGCAGCAGAGCGCCGGTGACCGGCGCCATCCCGTGCAGGCTCTTCGCTCCGGAACCGCGAGCCAGGCCAAGCAGGACCGTCTCCGCCTGGTCATCCAGCGTGTGCCCGAGGAGGACCCACGGCGCACCCGTCTCGACGCGCACCGCCTCGATCGCCTCGTAGCGAGCCACCCGGGCAGATGCCTCGGGACCGGCTCCGACGTCTTCCACGCTCACCCGCACGACGCTCACCGGGGCGAGCCCGAGCTCGGCGGCCTGCTCTGCGGCGCGCTCCGCGACCCGCGCAGAACCCTCCTGCAGATCGTGGTCGATGATGACCGCGCCAGCCTCGACCTCGAGGCGCTTCGCCTCGAACGCCGTCGCGGCAGCGAGCGCCAGCGAGTCCGGACCGCCACTCAGCGCGACGAGAATGCGGTCGCCCTTCTGCACGCGCCCGAGGAGAGAACCACGGACGGCTCGACGAAGGTCGGCAACAGCTGGAGTGAGGCGAGGGCGATCTGACACAGGTACAGCCTAAACGCGCCCGCGCGAACCGTCACGCTCGAAGCCGGAACATCCCAGAAGGACGAACCCGCGAGCCGCGGAAACGGACAGACGCCTCAACGCTTGCGACCGAAGAGGAAGTAGGAGATGGGACCAACGAAGTTGACCAGCGAGAACGCGCCCCACGCGAGTCGCGAACCCCGCACCTGGCTCGGCTTGCGACGCAGGAGGCTCAACAGCGCGGCCCCGAGCAGCGTGAACTGCACACCAGCCGCCAAGGCCGTCCCCAACGTCAACGCGTGCGGAAGCGCCTGGCCTGTCCCCTCCCGGAGCGGGATGAACGGATCGACGTGCAGCGCTTCCTTGAGATCAACCATGGAGACCAGCATGCCACGACCATCCACCCGGCCATCATTCCGGGGTCACACAGCACCCACACCACGCCCGACGCCGAACCTCGCGACGCGAACCGCGCATCCGCAGCCCCGGGCGGGGCGCATCCACTACCCTGAAACCGAACGAAACCAACGGTTTCGTGCGGCGAGCAGCGCCACACCGGGCCCGCCGACAAGCCACACAGAATGAGCGCCGCCAGGCGCAACGAAGGAGCGCCATGGGCAGCTACGACGTCGTCATCGAAATCCCGCGCGGAAGCCACAACAAGTACGAGGTCGACCACGAGACCGGCCGCGTCTTCCTCGACCGCGTGCTCTTCACGCCGTTCGTGTACCCCGTCGACTACGGCTACTTCGAGCACACCCTCGCCGACGACGGCGACCCCCTCGACGCACTCGTGCTGCTCGAGTACCCGCTCTTCCCGGGCGTCGGACTCAAGGTGCGCCCCGTCGGCGTCCTCAACATGGCCGACGAAGCCGGTGGAGACGACAAGATCCTCTGCGTGCCCGCGAAGGACCCCCGCTGGGCGAAGATCCAGGACCTCGGCGACGTCGACGACTCCACCAAGGACCAGCTCAAGCACTTCTTCGAGCACTACAAGGACCTCGAGCCCGGCAAGTGGGTCAAGGTCGAAGCGTGGGGCGACGCCGCCGCCGCCGAGGCGATCATCGAGCGCTCCATCGCGCAGTACAAGCCCGCCGAATAGGCGCAGCTCACCGGCCCGACCGGTGACCGGCCGACCAAGCCCCGCATCCACTGCAGAAGTGGATGCGGGGCTTCGTCGTGCGCGGAGCGCTTCGCGCTGCGCGTGACCAACATGAGTGCAGATCTGGGGCTCACGGCACCGATCCGCTCGAATCAGCCCGAATCTGCACTCATGTTGGTCACAGCTGGGGCGGCCGATCCCGTCGCTGTCCAACTTCCGTGACGAAACCAGCCGCAGGGGCCCTCAGAGCACGCCGGTCCCTGAACCGTCACGGAAGTTGGGCAGCGGCGGCGGACAGTGGCCGACATAGGACAGCGGCCGACACGAAACAGCGGCGGGCAGCGATCGACGCCGGGCGGCAGCGGGGCGGCGGCGGGGCGGCAGCCGGGCGGCAGCGGGGCGGCGGCGCGGCGAAGGCTCGCAGGCACGCAGAAGGGCGGCCCCCGCCGAAGCGAGGAACCGCCCTCTCGTGCGCGCTGACGTCAGCCGACGTGCGCGTGAATCAGTAGTAGTAGATGCCTGCCGAGGCGAGCCACGGCTTCGGATCCATCAGCGTGCCCCAGTACTTCAGCTCGAAGTGCAGGTGGCAGCCGGTGGACGAACCGGTGGTGCCCGCGTAGGCGAGCACGTCGCCCGCGTTCACGGTCTGGCCGACGTAGACGTTGATGCCGCCGTCCATGATGTGCGAGTAGGAGACCTCGGTGCCGTTGCCGAAGTCGAGCACGACGTGGTTGCCGAAGCCGCCGTTGTAGCCGGCGTACGTGATCGTGCCGCTGTGCACCGCGTAGAGCGGGGCGCCGCACGTGCCGCCGTTGACACCGAGGTCGAGGCCGTTGTGCATGCGGTAGGTGCCGAAGATCGGGTGCAGGCGCATGCCGTACTCGTCGGTGACGACGCCACTGCTGATCGGGCCGTAGTAGCCAGCGAGGACACCGTTCGGGGTCTCGGGCGTCGTCGGTGGGACGACCTCCGGCTCCGGCTCGGGTTCCGGCTCGAGCTCGACGTCAGGCTTCTGCGGCTCTTCCGGGAGGATCTCGATGTCGGGCTTCGAGGGCTCCGGCTCGGGAGCCGTCGTGGGCGCAGTCGTGGGCTGAGGCTCGGGAGCGGTCGTGGGTTCCGGATCCGTGGTGGGTTCCGGCGCCGCCGTCTGCTCAGGTGCCGTCGTCGGCTGCGGGGTGACCGGATCCGGGCTCGGGGCTGGCGATTCGGCCGGCGTGGTCGGCTGCTGCGGCGTGACCGGAGCGGTCGGGTCGGCCGTGGCCGTCGGCGGGGTCGAGGGCTGGCGGGGAGGCGTGACCTGCTGCGGCGGGCGCAGCGTCTCCGGTGCGACCGAGGTGTCGGTCGGGTCGGCAGGCGCGAGCGGCGCGTTCACTGCCGGAGCCTCGCTGGAGATGTCCGGCTTCGGCGGAGCCTGCACGCCGGCGGCCTCAGCCTCGGCGACGACCTGCGCGTATGCCTCTTCCTGGTACGCGGCGGCCGCCTCGGCCCGCTCGCGGTTGGTCTGCGCGACCTGCTCCTGACGCAGCTTCTCGCCCGCCGCGTAGTCGGTCGCGGTGACATCGCGCTTCTCCTTGAGCGGAGCGAGCATCGCCTGGAGGTCGGCCTTCTTGTTGTCAGCGAGGTACTTCTCGTTCTGGAGGACAACCTGCTCGGCCTGCGCCGTGTCGAACTTCGTCTTCGCCTCGACCTCGAGCTTCGCCAGCTCGTCGTGCGCGGTCGTGGCCTGCGTTCCGAGCACGTCTGCCGTGTTCTTCTCGGTCACGGCCTGGTTGTAGATGCCGTCGGTCTGCTCGGAGAGCTTGCTGATGGTGCCGAGCTGGTAGAGGAGCGTGTCGGCGTCGCCGGGGTTGAGGAAGAGCGCCAGCTTGGGGTCGCCCGCGCCTCGCGTGCTCATGGCGGCAGCGAGCTGCCCCGCCTTCTCACGGGAGGTCGATGCCTTCTCTTCGGCCGCATCCGCCTGACCCTGCAGGATGGTGACCTCGGCGAACTTCTCGCTCGATGCGGTCTGCGCCTTGCCGTGCTCTTCGCCGGCGGTCTTCGCCTGCGCCGCCGCTGCGGTGACCTTCGCGTCGAGATCTGCGATCTGCTGCTCGATCTCACCGATGAGCGCTTCCTGGCGGTCGACGTTGCCTTCAGCGGCGACGACGTCCTCCCAGGTCGCGTAGCCGTCATCGGCAGCGAAGGCTGGGCCGGATGCGAACGCGAACGCGGCGAGGACTGCTGCGGATGCCGCACCGACGAGCGGTGTGCGCCAGCGGTTGCGAAGTCGCAGGGGCTTCGGGCTCCTGGTGGCGGGCATGCGCTCTCCTCGTGATGGATCTTGGGTGCGGAACGAGGCGGACGCCTCTGCGGCAACGCGAGACTGCATCTACCACTGCAGCCACTCGTTTCACACCAACAACACGAGAAACAGTAACAAGTTTGTCAACATCTGCCTAGCGCGTCACAGGGACCCGGGTGAGAAATCACGTACCGGGTCGCCGTCTGCGCCGGAATCCCGCGCATCTCGGGGAACATCCGGTTACGAGGAAGCCTGCGCTCGCCCCCCACCGGAGCACGCCACGACACGCCGAACAGACACCGATGCAGCACCCGATTTGCTGCGAGGGAAAAACGCCCCTATGCTTTTCTCTCGGTAGTCAAGTCAGCTACAAGCACTCGGCCCCATCGTTTAGCGGCCTAGGACGGCGCCCTTTCACGGCGTTAACACGGGTTCGAATCCCGTTGGGGTCACGGTCGTGACAACACCAGGTGCTGAGATGCTGTACATTGAACTGTCGCAATCGAATACGGATGAATCAGCCCTGGCTGAGACACCACAGTAAGGCCCTGTAGCGCAGTTGGTTAGCGCGCCGCCCTGTCACGGCGGAGGTCGCGGGTTCAAGTCCCGTCAGGGTCGCCAAGCATCTTGCCCTCTTCTCGAAGAGGGCAATTTGCAACGGTGACGAACATCAGTACGTCGCCATGAGGCCTCGGCCTCCGGCTCTGTAGCTCAGTTGGTAGAGCGCACGACTGAAAATCGTGAGGTCACGGGATCGACGCCCGTCGGAGCCACTGAAACCCCGCCTAGCTTCTACATGGCGGGGTTTCTTTATGTCTGCGCGGGCACCAGGCGGTACACACGCCGTGCCCGCCCCGCGGTGAAGCCGGCCCGCACGTAGCGCTCGAGCAGCGCATCCGTCGCCGCAGCCGCGACCAGCACTGAGCCAGCAGGCGCGTGCTCGATGAGGCGCCTCGCGAGCATGACTGCCGTCAAACGCGTGCCAGGATGCTGCGCGAGGGCCGCGACCATCCACCGATCCCCTTTCGGGGTCTCAGGACCGGACGCCGACAGCGTCGTCCCACCCGGCTGCACCAGCGCGATCACGGCACCCGCGAGCAGCGCGGCGTAGATAGCGAGGCCGAGCAGCAGCATGATCGTGGCGTCGAAGACCAGGATGCACGCCACCCAGAGCACAAACGCCGCAGCCGTCACGAGCGCGACGACGAACCCGTCGAGGATGGGCCTCCGGCGCTCGAACAGCACGGTTCCCGTGCGCGTCCTGTCGAGGTAGAGGCCGCCCCGCAGTGTCATCGGCAGGATCGAGAACGCGTAGATCGGCACCGACAGCACCGCCAACAGCACGTTCGGCGTGGATGCACGGGCCGAGATCCACCCGGCACGCGGCAGATCCCGGAGGGTCGACGGACGGGGGCGCGCTTGAGCGGAATGTGAGGGCATCCCAACCAGGCTAACGGGGTGCCGTCAACGGCCAGCTGCGGCACATCCGTCAGCCAAATGCAGGTTCCTTGCGAGACGAAGGTGCGTCTCGCTCACTTTTGCGTGGGTGGGAGGGGCAGCAGGGGCAGGGATGCGGCGGCGCGTCAGGCCGTGACGTTGACCGTGATCTCGTGGTGGCCGGTTGCGCCGTCGGGAACGACGTTGGCGCGCGCATCCGTCTGCACCTCGCCGTCGCTCGACGTGGCGCGGACCTTCACGGAGTGCTCGCCGGCCGGGGCATCCCAGTCGAGCTTCCACTGCAGCCACGTGTCGTCGGAGATGGGGGCCGCGAGCTCCGTCGGCATCCACTCGCCGTCGTCGATCTGCACCTCAACCGCTTCGATGCCCGTGTGCTGCTGCCAGGCGAAGCCGGCGATCGTCGTGGGGCCCGCGTTGAGGCTGCCGCCGCTCGGCACGTCGATGCGGGAGCCGATCTTGATCGGGCCCTTCGCGCTCCAGCCGCGGTCGGTCCAGTACGCGTTGACGCGGTCGAAGCGCGTCACCTCGAGGTCGACGACCCACTTCGTCGCCGAGACGTAGCCGTAGAGGCCTGGCACGACCATCCGCACGGGGAAGCCATGCTCGGCGGGCAGGGTCTCGCCGTTCATGCCGACAGCGAGGATCGCGTTGCGGTCGTCGGTGAGTGCTCCGATGGGGGTGCTCGCCGTCCAGCCGTCGACGGACTTCGACAGCACCATGTCGGCGTCGGCCTGCGGTCCCGCGCGCTTCAGCAGCTCGCGCAGCGGGTAGCCGAGCCAGAGGGCGTTGCCGATGAGGCCGCCGCCGACCTCGTTCGACACGCACATGAGGGTCGTGATGCTCTCCTCGAGCGGCAGGGCGAGGAGCTCGTCCCAGGTGATCGTGACCTCGTTGTCGACGAGGCCGTGGATGCGCAGCGACCAGCCCTCCGGGTTCACGAGCGGCACGCTCAGCGCGGTGTCGATGCGGTAGAAGTCCTCGTTCGGGGTGACGACCGGCGGGAGGCCGGGGATCTCGAACTGGGCTCCAGCGGGAACCGCCGCGGCGCGCACGGCCGCCTGCGGCAACGCGATCGCCTCACGCACCGCCGTTACGGCGCGGGTGCCGGCCGAGAGTGCGGCACCGGATGCGGCAGCGATGGCGCCGATGACGACTGAGGCACCGGCGTAGATCAGGAAGCGGCGTCGGTCGACTCCGGCGGGCGTCGTGTCCCCGCGAGCGTCGAGGTCTTCGCCGTCGGACGCCGCGGCACGGCCCGTCGCTCCGACCGCGGAGCTCCGCGTCGTCGCGACGGCCGCCTCGCGAGACCTCTGCCGTGCGCGCTGCTCAGCAGCGTCGAGGGTCTTCGCGAGGAACTGCAGCGTGAGCACGGCCACGACCATCGCGAGCAGCGGAGGCACCGTGTCGAGCGGCGAGAAGGGAGTGCGGGTGGCCACAGCGACGGCACCGATGGCGGCGATGAGGCCGAGGACGACCCGACCCCACGGCGGGCGCCTCGACTCGAGCACCCCGGCGACCGCTGCCAGGAGGATGAGCACCACCGCGACGAGCGCGATGAGCGCGATCTTGTCCGCGGTCCCGAACAGGGCGATCGCGGTGTCCTTGGCCCACGGCGGGGCGAGGTCGATGAGCAGCGCGCCCACTGCGACGATCGGGCTCGCGGTCGTCTGCAGGAACGCAGCCGCGAGCTCGCCGAGCCCGACGCCGAGAGCCGCGGCGCCGATCCCGGCGAGGCCCGCCGGGACGGACTCGCGGAGGCGACGACGGCGCGTTCTCACCTGTTCGGGACTGGTTTCAAGGGACATGGCGGACACGGTACGCGCGCGAAACCCGGCCGGGCTGAGTGTGGGCGGATGGTGTGCATCCCCTGTGAATAGTGACCGGAGGTGGGGCTTAAGGGCCACGCGCAAGAGACCGGCTCGGGTGCGGCCGCCCACCGCGCCTGGCAGACTGGAGGCTTTGTGCCGCGTCATCCGGCGCACGTGCATCCGGCGCCGTTCCGACCCCGGCGCCTGAGAAGGGCCGGTTTGTCAGCGCTCAACGTCCTCGCCAACCTCCTTCGGGGCGCGCTCATCGGCGTGACCGAGATCATCCCCGGCGTGAGCGGTGGAACCATCGCGCTGCTGATCGGCGTCTACGAGACCCTCATCGACTCGGCCGGCCACCTCGTGCGGGGCGTCGTCCGCGCCGTCGCCGACACGCTGCGCCGCCGAGGGCTCGACCGGGCTCGCGAGCACTTCGCGCAGGTGAGGTGGGGCATGGTGCTCCCGATCGGCATCGGGATGCTCGTCGCGCTGGTCGTCGCGGCTCGCCTCGTCGCCCCGCTCATCGAGGCGCACCCCATCCCCTCGAGGGCACTCTTCGCGGGACTCATCGCCGTCTCCCTCATCGTTCCGGCACGGATGCTCGGCGCCCGCTGGCAACTGCGGGACTACGCCATCGCGGTGCCCGCCGCGGTCCTGAGCTTCGTGCTCACGGGGCTGCCCTCGGCCAACGACGCCGACCCATCGGCGCTCGCCATCTTCGTCTCGGCCGCCGTCGCCGTCTGCGCGCTGGTCCTGCCCGGTGTCTCCGGCTCCTTCGTGCTCGTCACGACCGGCATGTACGAGCCGACGCTGCGGGCCCTCAACTCGCTCGACTTCGGGTACGTCGCCATCTTCGCCGTCGGCGCCATCACGGGACTCGCCCTCTTCGTCCAGGTGCTGCTGTGGCTGCTCTCGAAGCACCGCCGCGTGACGCTGGCCCTCATGACGGGCCTCATGGCTGGCTCGCTCCGCGCCCTCTGGCCCTGGCAGACCGAGGACCGCGAGCTGCTCTGGGCCTCCGGGGACGTCGTCGGCCCCGTGCTCTGGTTCCTCCTCGGTGCCGCGATCGTCGCCGCCCTCCTCATCGCCGAGGGCCTGCTCGTGCGCCGCGCGCTGCGTCGCGCTCCCCAGGCGCACTCGTAGCTCGCGCCGGGAGTCCAGGCGCGAGTTCCGAGGTCAGCCCGCGCAATGTCGGCGGTGCTCGCTAGCATGAGACGCGCATCCACTCGACAGCAGGGAAGTGCCCGATGAGCCTCGTTCCAACGGACCCGTACGCCTCGCAGCCCGAGGACAGCCAGTCGCGATCGTCGCAGGCGAACGGCGCACCATCTTCGCCGGCCGCCGGCTGGTACCCCGACCCGACGGGACGACAGCGCTACTGGGACGGCGCGCAGTGGGGCCAGTACGCGCCGGCGCAGCCGCAGGCCGCCGGCGCTCCCATGCTCTACCAGCAGACCGTCGTGGTCAGCGGAGGCAAAGAGGTCGGCATCACCTACGTGCTCGCGATCTTCCTCGGCGGGCTGGGCATCCACAACTTCTACCTCGGGCGCACCGGCATCGCCATCACGCAGCTCGTGCTGTACCTCGTCGGAATCGCCACCTCCTGGCTCGGCATCGGGCTCCTGCTCATGTTCGGCGTAGCGATCTGGGTCATCGTCGAGCTCTTCCTCATCCCGCAGTTCGTCCGCGAAGCCAACGCGCGCCTCGCCGGGGCCGGGGCGTACGCAGCGAACCAGGGCTACGGTCCTGCGGGCGGCGGGCCGTACCCGGGACAGTACTAGAGCACCTCCTGCGCCGGTCTTGGCTCAACTGAGCGAGAAGGCCCGATCGCCCCAGGCGGCGCGGAGATCCGCGTCGAGGTCGTCGACGACCCGATCTGCGTGGTCGATGACGAGGGTCGAGCGGGCCGCCCCAAACGCGGGCCATGGCACCGCGCCCGGCAAGCCGCCGTCGGTGGGCCGCCCCTCGCGGGCGAACGACGTCCAGAGGGCGAGCATCCGGTCTGACACCTCCCCCGCCTGGCGTCGGCCCCCGAGCCTGTAGGAGAGCCCTCGCGGGTCGGTGTCCAGGTTGCCCCACACGTACGCGATCTCGGTGCCGTGCGTCGCACCGAGGCGCAGCACCTTCAGCACGGGCGTCGCGAAGTCGAAGCGGTACAGGAACGTCGGCGCGACCCGCGAGTGCCCCTCCGCGATCCACACCGTCGGCATGCGGAAGCCCACGTCACGCGCGATGCCGAGCCCCACCATCCGCTCCCGCACGCCCTCGTACACGTCGAGGATGTGCTCACGGTCTGGCATGTCGACGGTCGGGTTCTCGGCGGCGATCTCGGTGATCATCGTCGTCAGCGCCGCCTCGCCGACGGGCAGCAGCGGCGACTTCGCGAGCTTGAAGAACGTCGCCTCGTCTCGGTTCGTGCCGATGATGAGCGGCACGGGAAGCCCGCGCCCCTCGCTCAGCACGGTCACGGGATGCTCCGGCAGGAGGTCCCCGTCGACGACCGGCGCGAAGGCGAGCGTGCCAGGCGACTCGGTCGGGATCTCCGCGAACAGCTCAGTCGCCACCTCGACGATGCTCGAGACGGGAAGAGCGCGGAGCGCAGACCAGTCGCGGCTCGCGGGCGCCTCCCCCGGGGTGCCCTCCGCCGCGCCGTTGCGGCCCTCCACTCCGAGCTTCGCGACGAACCGCTCGGCGACGAGCTTCGCGCGAGCGAGCCCATAGACGCTCGTCGCCGGTGAGCTCTCGACGATCGCGCCCGAGAAGAGTCCCAGCGCCGAGGGCGTCGCGAGGAGCGTCGACACGATGCCGGCGCCCGCCGACTCCCCGAAGACAGTGACGCGTTCGGGGTCACCACCGAACGCGCCGATGCTCGACTGCACCCACTCGAGCGCGCAGAGCACATCACGCAGGGCGAGGTTCGAATCGAACTGGCCTCCCGCTCCGTCGAGTGTCGAGAGCTCGAGGAACCCGAGTCCGCCGAGCCGGTACCCGAGCGTCACGACGATCACGTCGCCACGCTCCGCGAGGGCCGCCCCGTCGTACACGGGCTGCGTGATGCCGCCGAGCGCGTAGGCGCCTCCGTGCACCCACACCATGACGGCACGCGCGCCCCCGGCGGCGCCCGCGCCGGCCGGACGCCAGACGTTCGCGAACAGGCAGTCCTCGTCCGTGAGCGCCCTCTCCCCTACATCCATGCCCTTCATGCGGGGCTGCGGGGCGATCGGTCCCGGGATGCGGGCATCCACGACCCCGCCCCAGGATTCGACGGGAACGGGGGCGCGCCAGCGCAGCTCACCCGTTGGCGGCTTCGCGTAGCGGATGCCAAACCAGTGCTCGGTGGCTCCCTCGGCGGTGCCGCGGAGCGTGCCGCTCGGCGTCTCGACCAGCGGGGGCGCAGAGCTCGAGGCGTGCGGCGTCGACGGGTGCGGTTCTGCGGCTGGTCCCATGGGCAACTCCGGCGTTCGAGGGGCAACTCTGAGTGCCAGCTTCCCACCGCGCACGCCAGCTGCGGCGTGCCGCGGAGCCGGCCGACTCGAGCGCGTCAGGTCACGGGGATGGACGCATTCCCGCCAGCCGACCGGGTTACTCGAACATGCCCTCGATGGGGCCGCGGGCGAAGTAGATGAGGAAGCCGACCGCCACGATCCACAGGAGCGGCGACACCTTGCGGGCCTTTCCCGTGAGGGTCTGCACGAGCACCCACGAGATGAAGCCGGCGCCGATGCCGTTCGCGATGGAGTAGGTGAGCGGCATGACGACGATCGTCAGGAAGACGGGCAAGGCGACCGAGAAGTCGTCCCACTTCAGCTCGCGCACCTGAGACACCATGAGCACACCGACGACGACGAGCGCCGCCGCCGCGACCTCGAGCGGCACGATCTGCGTCAGCGGGGTGAAGAACATCGCCAGCAGGAACATGACGCCCGTCACGACGCTCGCGAGGCCAGTGCGGGCCCCCTCGCCGACGCCGGCCGCGGAGTCGACGAAGATCGTGTTCGACGAGCTCGACGTCGCACCACCCGCGACGGCGCCGATGCCCTCGACGACCAGCGACGACTTGAGGCGAGGGAAGTTGCCCTGCTTGTCCTGCAGGCCCGCCTCGCGGGTGAGACCCGTCAGGGAGCCGACCGCGTCGAAGAAGTTCGTGAACACGAGCGTGAAGACGAGCATCACGCCCGCCAGGACGCCGATGCGCTCGAACGCGCCGAAATCGAACGCGCCGATCAGGCCGAGGTCAGGGACCGAGACGATCTGCGTCGGCAGCACAGGCACGTTGAGCGACCAGCCGCCCTCGTTCTCGAACGCCGGGCCGAGCTTCATGATCGCCTCGACCACAACCGCGACGACCGTCGTGCCGACGATGCCGATGAGCAGCGCACCCTTCACGCGGCGAGCCATGAGCACACCCATCACGATGAGGCCGACAACGAAGATGAGCGTCGGCACCGTCGTCACCGAGCCGCCGACGCCCAGCTGGACGGGCGGCGACGCGTTCCCAGAGGACGTGACGAAGCCCGCATCCACGAGCCCGATGAAGGCCAGGAACAGGCCGATGCCCACCGTGATCGCCGTCTTCAGCTGCGGCGGCACGGCGTGGAAGATCATCTCGCGCAGACGGGTCGCCGACAGGACCACGATGACCAGGCCGTTGATGACGACCAGCCCCATCGCCTCAGCCCACGTCACCTGCTGCACGACGTTGACGGCGAGGAAGGAGTTGATGCCGAGCCCCGCGGCGAGACCGAACGGCAGGTTCGCGATGACACCGAACAGGATCGTCATCACACCGGCAGTGAGCCCCGTGACCGCCGCCACCTGAGAGGCCTGCAGCCAACCGCCCTCCACGTCCAGCGTGGCCTGGTCCTGCGAGAAGCCGCCGAGGATGAGCGGGTTCAGGATGACGATGTACGCCATCGTCATGAACGTGACGAGCCCGCCTCGGATCTCCCGCGGCACGCTCGAACCCCGATGCGTGATCTCGAAGAACGTGTCGAGGCGCTCCTTGAACGACGACCCGCTGCCCCGCTTCGTCGGCGCCACTCGGGTGGCGCGCTCGGGCGCCGGCCCGTGGCCGCCGCCCGCCTCCGCTCCCGCCTGTCCCTGCTCGAGTGCGGACTCGTGGCTGTCGCTCATGCGGCTCCCCTGATCGTGCTGCTCGCGTTAACAGGGACAAGCGTAGTCAGCGCGCGAGACCCGCGCGGCGCGCGCCGACCGCACCGCGACCCCGCGGGCGCCAAGGGTCGCCGGATCCCCTAATCTCGTAGAGGTCACGCGCCGCTCCCCCGCGCAGGCCCAACCCCGCCGAACGACCTGGAAGCGAGACCACCGTGGCACTGCCCTGGAAACTGCACGGAGACGGCAAGAACGTCCCCGCGAGCGACATCGTGCTTCCCGAGGAGCGGCTCACCTGGCCGCGCACCATCGGGCTCGGCGCGCAGCACGTCGTCGCGATGTTCGGCGCGACGTTCCTGGTGCCTCTGCTCACCGGCTTCCCGCCATCGACGACGCTGCTGTTCTCCGGCATCGGCACGATGCTGTTCCTCCTCATCACCCGCAACCGGGTGCCCAGCTACCTCGGCTCATCGTTCGCGTTCATCGCGCCGATACTCGCCGCCGTCGCATCCGACGGGCAGGGCGTCGCCCTCGCCGGCATCATCGTCGTCGGCGCGCTCCTCGCCGTCGTCGGCCTCATCGTGAACCTCGCGGGCACGCGCTGGATCAACCTGCTCATGCCGCCCGTCGTGGCAGGAACGATCGTCGCCCTCATCGGCTTCAACCTCGCGCCCGCCGCGAAGAACAACTTCGAGGCCTCCCCCATCGTCGCCTCCATAACGCTGCTGACGGTCATCGTCGTCGCAGTCGCCTTCAAGGGCATGGTCGGCCGCCTGTCGATCCTCATCGGCGTCGTCGTGGGCTACATCGTCGCCGCGTTCATGGGCCAGGTCGACCTCGCCGGGCTCGACGAGGCCGCGTGGATCGGACTCCCGACGTTCACGACCCCCGTCTTCGCCGCCGAGCACCTCCTCGTCTACCTCATGTTCGTGCCGGTCGTGCTCGCGCTCATCGCCGAGAACGTCGGACACGTGAAGGGCGTCGGCCAGCTCACGAACCGCAACCTCGACCCCATGGCCGGCCGGGCGCTGCTCGCCGACGGCCTCGCGACCGTGCTCTCCGGCTTCGGCGGCGGCTCCCCCACGACCACGTACGGCGAGAACATCGGCGTCATGTCGGCCACCCGCGTCTACTCGACGGCCGCCTACTGGGTCGCGGCGATCGCCGCCATCCTCCTCGCCCTCTCGCCCAAGGTGGGCGTGCTCATCGCGAGCGTCCCCGGCGGCGTGCTCGGCGGCATCACCACCGCGCTCTACGGCCTGATCGGCATCATCGGTGTGCGCATCTGGCTCGAGAACAAGGTCGACTTCTCGTCACCGACCAACCAGTTCACGGCGGGCGTCGGCCTCATCGTCGCGATCGGCGACTTCACCATCAACAGCGGGCAGGTCACGTTCGGCGGCATCGTCCTCGGCACCGTGGCGACGCTGGTCGTCTACCACCTCATGAGCGGCATCGCCCGGCTCCGCGGTTCCGACGCCGACGACGCTGGTGACGATCTCGTCGCCGGCGCCGACGGGGCAGCGGATGCGGAGCGCACCACGCGCTAGCCGCCCCGCGCGTCCCGCCCCGTCTCGTCCCGCCCCTCTCCCTCCGCCCTCTCTCTCCCGCCCCCTCGCATCCCGCCCCCTTTCGCTACGCGCACCCCTCACCTCCTGCCGAAAGCGGACTTGTGGTCGTCAAACCTCGCGTTTGACGACCACAAGTCCGCTTTCGACGTTCGGGGGGTGAGGGGGCGGCTAGGCGAGGGCCAGCTCGAGGGCGTCGAGCCATGCGCCCCAGTGCGCCTTCCACAGCTCGATCTCGTCGACCACCTGCAGCTTCTCGTGCGCGATCGCGAACTTCGTGCGCCCGTTCGGCGCCGGGTCGAACGTGAAGAGGAGCCCGCCGATCGGCTGCCCGTCGCGAGCGAGGAGCACCTTGTAGGTCTTCGACGCGACCTTCGAGCGGAACTCCGTCTCGAAGCCGAGCAGCGCATCCCGGGCCGCGTCGTCGGCGATCAGCTCCCGCAGCACCTCACGGTCGACGGGCAGCGTTCGCGAGCGGTTCGCCGTGAACGTGCCGTCCGGCATCTGCCCGGCAAAACGCCGACCGGTCATGCGCTCGAAGCTGACCGCGATGCCCTGGCTCCACCAGCCGTTCTGCGCCGAGTTCGCCATGACCCACTCGACGATGCGCGGATGCGCCGCGTCGCGCCCCACACCCGCGTCGATCGCGTCGATCCACTCGTCCCACCCCTGCCCGGTCTGCGCGCGGATGGCGGCGTCGGAGTGCATCGGCGGCGCCGCCCACTCGTGCCTGACCGCCTCACCGATGCTGGCTGCGGCCGGCACGGCCGATGCGGCGGCCGATGCGGCGGTGGATGCGCCGGTGCCAGCCTTCCCTGCCGCCTCGGCGCGTGCATCCACCCCGACGCCGAGCAGCTCGGCACGTCGCGCGAGCGTCTCCTGGAGCCGGTCTCGCATCTTCGCGCCGACGGCCTCCGAAATCTCGGCAGGTGATCTCACGTCGCATCCCCTCGTCGCATCCACTCGTCGCATCCACTCGTCGCTGGCCACACTACCGAGCGCGGCCCCACGCCCGGCCGCTGACTCCTCAGTCCCTCGGCCACCAGCCACCAGCAGACCTGTGAGAAGTGCAGCTTCCCGCGCTCGGGGAGCTGCACTTCTCACAGGTCTGCGTTTCGGTGCGGGAGGTGAGGGCGGTGAGGGCGGTGAGGCGAGACGCGCGGGACAGCTCTCGGAGACCTGCCACTGGGCTGGTGGCCGCATTCAGATAACTGTCCACAGCCAATTTGGCAGCGCTACTGGTAGCGCTGCCATTTTTGGGCTAGTGTCACGAAGCAAGCTGGCGAACAGCCCCGGATCTCGGTCAGGGGCCCTCCACTCCACTCACGCCGTCAGCAGCATCCGCCAGATTTCAAAGGAGAAATCATGCACACTCGTCGACCCAAATCGCGCTTCAGGATGGGCACAGCACTCGTCGCCACGGCCTCCGCCGTGGTCCTCCTCGCCGGATGCACGAGCGCACCGGCAGAGGGCGGCGGCGGTTCCGCAGGAGGCGAGGACGGCAAGTTCGTCATCGGCTTCCAGCAGCCCCTCGGCGGCCAGGCCTGGCGCGAGATGGGCCTCGCCTCCCTCCAGGCGCTCGCGAACTCCCCCGAGTACGTCGACAAGGTCGAGCTCAAGATCGTGCGCACCGACGACAACGACGCGGCCCAGCAGAACGCCGCGATGCAGAACCTGATCGCCGACGGCGTCGACCTCATCCTCTTCGACCCGGCTTCCTCCAGCGGCGCAGACCCGGCCATCGCGCAGGCGACCGCACAGGGCATCCCCGTGATCGCCAACGGCGGACCCTACGAGAGCGAGGACGTCTACACGGTCTCCACCGACTGGGCCAGCGCCGGCACCATCGGCGCAGAGTGGCTGCTCGAGAACCTCACCGACAACAAGGACGTGGCGGTGCTCGAGGGCCTCGCCGGCGTGCCCCTCAACGAGGGCTCCATGCCGGGCGTCATCGACGCGCTCGAGGCCGGCGGCGCATCCGTCGTCGCCCAGGACACCAACGGCTGGAATGAGGCCACCGCGCAGGAGTCGATGGCCAACATCCTCCGCTCCAACCCGGACATCGGCGGCGTCTACTCCTTCCTCACGGGAGGTCAGGGCGTGGCCGAGGCCTACAAGGCCGCCGGTATCCCCTTCGTCCCCACCGTCGGCGGCTCCGGCTACAACGGCGAAGCGTGCGCCCTCGTCGAGTACGCCCCGGAGGGCTTCACGGGCAACATGATCTTCGGCCAGCCGTCGATCTACGCGAAGGGCCTCGAACAGGCCGTCCTGCTCCTCGAAGGCCAGGAGATCGAACGCGAGCAGTTCTTCCCGCCGCTCGAGATCACCACTGAGAACGCCGCCGACTACTGCCTCGAGGATCGCCCCGCGAACTTCCAGCTCGGCTACGACTTCCCCGGCCTCGACCTGAAGCTCGAGGACGTCATGGAGTACTACTCCGGGTCCTAGGGCACAGCGGCAGCCCTCACCAGCAGGGCTGCCGCCAGCTCTCACTCGAATCGATCAGCGAGGACACATCGAGTCATGAATGCAAGTGAAGTGGGCGCCGCAGAGGTCGCCGCAGCACCCGGGCAGACGGAAGCAGCGCGGCCGGCATCCCCCGGGACCGCACGGTCGGGTGAGGCGCTCCTCGTCGCGACCGACCTGGTGAAGAGCTACGGCCCGGTCAAGGCCGTGCAGGGGGTGAGCTTCGTCTGCCACCCAGGCGAGGTGCTCGCCCTCGTGGGCGAGAACGGCGCGGGCAAGAGCACCGTCGCGAAGATGCTGGCGGGCGCGGTGACCCCCACCTCCGGCACCATCACGGTCGAGGATGCGCCGCTCGCCTCAGGGAGCGTGCGGCTGTCGCGTCGTTCCGGCGTGCGCTGCGCGTTCCAGGAGCTGGCCCTCGTGCCCGAGTGGACCGTCGCCGAGAACCTGAGCCTCCCGGACGGGGCGCCGCTGCGCGGCTTCTCGCAGAAGAAGGCGATCGGCGCAGCGAGCGCCCTGCTCGATTCGCTCGACCTCCCCCAGATCGACCCACGGGCGCTCGTCTCCGACCTCTCGCTCGCCAACCGGCAGCTCGTCGAGATCGCGCGGGCCTTCGCCGGAGAGCCGAAGCTGCTCATCCTCGACGAGGCGTCCTCCGCGCTCACCCCTCCCGGTGTGGAGTGGCTGTTCACCCGTATCCGCGAGCTCACCGAACGCGGCGGCAGCGTCATCTACGTGTCGCACCGACTCGGGGAGATCGCCGAGATCGCCGACCGCGGCATCGTGCTGCGCGACGGCGGTCTCGCCGGCGAGTTCTCGCGCGGCTCCTGGACCGACGATGAGCTCATCTCGCTCATGGCCGGCCGCAAAGCCGAGCGATTCTTCCCCGACCCGCCCGCACGGGCCCGCGAGGGCGACGTCCTCGACGTGGAAGGGCTGCGAGCCGAAGGCGTGCACGGCATCTCCCTCACCATCGGCGCCGGCGAGATCGTCGGCATCGGCGGACTCGCGGGGCACGGGCAGGCAGAACTGCTGCGCGCACTGTTCGGTGCATCCGCCGCCACGGCAGATTCGTGGACGATCGACGGCGAATCCGTCACCCGACTCACCCCTGTCCGCGGCGTGCGGCGCGGCCTCGGCTACGTGCCTGAAGACCGCAAGAAGGAAGGGCTCGCGCTCGAGCTCGGCGTCGGAGAGAACCTCCTCGCGCCCTGGTTCAAGGCCTGGCAGCTCGGCGGCAAGCCCCGGCTCGCCCGCGAGCGCGGCTGGCTCGACGGCGTGCTCGCCGCCCTCTCCGTGCGAACGCGCGGCCCCCTCGAGGCGGCGGGCTCGCTCTCCGGCGGCAACCAGCAGAAGCTCGTCTTCGGCAGGTGGATGAACCGTTCCCGGTCCGTCATCCTGCTGCACGACCCCACGCGCGGCATCGACGTGCGTGCCAAGCAGGAGCTGTACGGCGCGATCGTCGACCTCGCGAAGCAGGGCGTCGGCGTCCTCTGGTTCTCCACCGAGGTCGAGGAGCTCGTGCACGTCTGCCACCGGGTGCTCGTGCTCTACAACGGGCAGATCACCGACGAGCTCGCCGGTGAGCGACTGACCGCGGACGCGATCGTCGGCGCCGCTGTCGGCGTGACGGGCAGCATCCAGACCGTCTCGGCCGCCGAGCTCGAGGAAGCGGCGAGCGAGGCCGCGAAGACGACAACGCGCGGTAGGACAGCGCGCGAGAAGACATCGAGGAGCAGCAGATGACCGCCACCGTCACCCCGCCACCGGCGCAGCCGGTCACCCGGGCCGTCGCACGCCGACAGGGACTCGTCAGGCTGCGACGCGAAGGCGCGTTCGCCCCCGCCGCGGCGTTCGTCGTGTTCCTGATCGTCTACCTCATCATCAACCCGGAGCTGCTGACGCGCTTCCAGCTGCAGACGGCCGCGAACCTCGTCGTGCCGCTCGCGTTCGTCGCGCTCGGCCAGCTCCTCATCGTGCTCGTCGGCGGCATCGACATCTCCATCGGCGCCATCATGAGCCTCTCCAATGTGGTCTTCGCGGCCCAGACCGAGCTCGTGCCCATCCCCATCGCTGTGCTCCTCGGCCTCGCGACCGGCCTCGCCTGCGGCCTCTTCAACGGATTCCTCGTCTCCTACGGCGGACTCCCCGCCATCGCGGTGACGCTGGCGAGCGCCTTCATCTTCGGCTCGCTCGCCCGCGAGGTCATGGACAGGCCAGGCGGCAACATCACCACCGAGTTCCACCTCGCGACGAGCGGCGAAGCCATCCCCTTCGTGCCCGTCGCCCTCGTCTGGCTGACCCTCATCGCCGTGCTCCTCTGGTTCGTCCTGCAGCGCAGCGCGCTCGGCAGGCACATCTACGGCGTCGGCTCGAACATGGACAGCATCCGCGCTGCAGGCCTCAACGCCCGCCTCACGAAGCTCGCCGCCTTCGGCATCGCCGGCGTGCTCACCGCCACGGGCGCCATCATGCTCGCCGGTTCCACCATGACCGGCGACCCACGAAGCGGCGACCCCTACCTGCTCTCCTCGATCGCCGCCGTCGCCCTCGCCGGCGCCAGCTTCACGGGCGGACGGGGCAGCATCATCGGCACCATCCTCGCCGGCATCACCCTCGGCCTCATCGGCAACCTGCTCTTCTTCGCAGGCATCAACTCGTACTGGCAGTACGTCATCTCGGCGCTCATCATCGTCTCGGTCGTGGGCATCCCCGTCGTCTGGCGAAAGCTGTCGTTCGCTCGGAAGGAAGCACGGTCATGACCGCAACAGTTCCGGCCGCAGTCGGCAATGCGGGGACAGCGGGCGCGGGAGCCCCCGGGCCCGGCGACCACGAGGTCGAGTACGCGCCGTCGAAGTCGCTGCTCGCGCGAGTCCCACGCAGCGTGTGGCCGCTGGTCGCATTCCTCGTGCTGTTCCTCATCGGCGGCATCATCCGCCCGAACCTCATCACGATCGAGTCGCTCATCGGCACAGCGACCTTCGCGATCATCCTCTCCATCGCCTCGTTCGGGCAGACGTTCGCCGTCATCCAGGCGGGCATCGACCTGTCCGTCCCCAACACGATCGCCTTCTCCGCGCTCTCGTTCCTCGCCATGGTGGGCCCCCTCGGCCCGTTCGGTGCCTTCCTCGGCGCGCTCGGCGCAGGCGCCGTCATCGGACTCCTCAACGGGCTCGTCATCGCGAAGCTCGGCCTCACCCCCATCGTCACGACGATCGCCATGAACGGCCTCCTGTTCGGCGTGATCCTGCTGCAGTTCAACTTCTCCGAGCTGACGCAGATCCCCGACTTCATCACGGCGATCACCTCCGCGCAGATCAGCGTCCTCGGCTTCTCCATGGCCGCGGTCCTCCCCCTCGGACTCGTGCTCATGGTCGTGCTGCAGCTCGTCCTCAGCTACACCGGATGGGGACGCTCCCTCTTCCTCGTCGGCGCATCCCCCGAGACGGCGCGGCTCGCGGGCCTCCCCGTCGACCGCATCCGCATCACCGGGTACGTCATCTCAGGGATGCTCGCCGCCTTCGCCGGCATGGTCATCGTCGGCTACTTCCAGCAGGCGTCCGCGACCATGGGCGACAGCTACCTGCTCTCCTCCGTCGCCGCAGTCGTCGTGGGTGGAGCATCCATCTTCGGCGGGCGAGGATCGGTGGTCGGCACGGTCGGCGGCGCGCTTGTGCTCGGCCAGGTCGCGACGCTCGTCACCGTCCTCAACCTGGGCTCCAACGTGCAGCAGCTCATCTACGGCGCCATCATCCTCGTCGTCATCTCGCTCTACGGGCGCAAGCGCGGCTAGCGCGCATCCCGCCTCACTCGCGCAGCATCGTGGCCTCCTGCTGTTCCCTCCACCGGGAGCGACAGGAGGCCACAACGCTGCCGAGTCGAGGCGACCCACTCCGGAAACCGAGCCGGAAGCGCATGACCAGATTCCCGTGCATGGGCGGGGCAGCGAACGGACCGCCAGGAGTCGCGTAGGGTCGGACACTGCCGAAGCCTCGCCGTCGCGCGTCGGCAGCTCCCGACCAGACGCGCACCAGCAATGACCTCACCCTCACCGCAGTCCAAGCAGCCGCCCGCCGCACGCAGCGCGCAGAGCGGCGCAGCAAGGGCTCGCTGGATGGACCTCATCCGCGGCGGCGCGATCCTCCTCGTCGTCCTGCTGCACGCCACCGCCATCCCATGGATGTTCGCCGGAATCAGCTCGGGCCGCGTCGTGAACGACGTCAACTCGTTCTTCGCCCCCTACCGCATGAGCCTCCTCTTCCTGCTCTCCGGGGTGCTGCTCACACGCTCGCTCGCGAAGCCGCCTGGCACCTACTACTGGAACAAGGTCCGCACCCTCCTCTGGCCGTACCTCGTGTGGATGGTCATCGGCATGCTCACCGAGGGCTACACCGACCTGCGCGACCCGTTCTTCTGGATCCCCAACAACTGGCTGTGGTTCATCTTCTTCCTCGCGGTCTACTACGCCGTCGCGCCACTGCTCGCCCGCATCCCCGGGACCTGGTTCGCCGTCGTGCCCGCCGTGCTGTGGCTCGCGAGCTGGCCGCTGCCCGACGGCGACATCTCCAACCTCACCTACTACGGCGGGTTCTTCTTCGCCGGCCACCTCTGCGTGCGGCTCGGCTCGCGACTCTCCCGTTTCGAGACGCGCACCCTCATGTGGGTGTGCCTCGCCGTGGCGACCGGATTCGGGGCGTTCATCATCGCCGGCAACCGGGGCTACGCGAACGCCATGACAGCTGGCTTCGACGCCCACCGCCTCGAGCTGCTGCCCGTCGTCATCGCCGGCATCGCCGGCACGGTCATGGCCGTGCGACGAGCCACCGGCGCGCACACCGGCCAGAGCCACGACCGCGCCAGGTGGCTGCAGTACATCGGTCGGAACTCGGTGGTCTTCTACCTCGTGCACTTCCCGACGCAGGTGTGGATCACCAACATGCTCCTCGAGCTCGGCGTCACCAACCCCAACATCTCCCTGCCGCTCTGCTTCTTCGGCGCCCTCGCCGTTGCCTACCTCGCGTGCTGGCTGCGTCGCTTCCGAATCGTGGATGCATTCTTCGTGCTTCCGAAGTTCGCGAAGCGCACCGCTCCCGTCGCACCGCCAGCCTGAAGCACCTCCCCGTCCCACCAGCAACCGCCACCGCAGGAGAACGCCCCGTGTCGAACTTCGTGTCCCTCATCCGAGCCAGCACGCTCAGCGACGCCGCCGAGTACGCCTACGCCTCCGCCGTCGCCCCCGGCGCCCGCCTCATCTTCCCTGCAGGCGCCTGCCCGCTCAACGACGACGGCACGACCGCCGCGATCGGCGACTACGCCGGGCAGGCAGCCAAGTGCGTCGAGAACCTGCGCGTCGCCCTCGCCGAAGCCGGGGCGGAGCTCAGCGACGTCGCCAGCACCCGCGTGCTCGTCGCATCCACCTCGCAAGCCGACCTCGTCACCGCGTGGGAGGTCGTCCGCGACGCGTTCGGCGACCACGACGTCCCGAGCACCCTCCTCGGCGTCACCGTGCTCGGCTACGACGACCAGCTCGTGGAGATCGAAGCGGTGGCCGCCGTCGCCCCCGGGGCGTAACCCGCCGGCGGAGTCCTCCTGAGCGGGTCGCTGGGGTTGCTCCCATCTGCGGTCAGCAGTATGGGCAGCGGGTGCGAGACGTGCACCCACCTGACAGGCGCGGACGGGCGCAATCCGCCCACCGTGCCGCCTGCGTATCGATCAAAGGAGATCGCCGTGTTCAAGAGCCCCTACCCAGACGAGCAGATCCCGAACGTCTCGGTCTTCGACTTCCTCTTCTCCGAGCTCAGCGAAGCGGATGCCGCCCGCACCGCGATCGTCGACGGCACCACCGGCGCCGAGACGACCTTCGGCACCCTCAAGCAGCACATCGAGCTCATCGCGGGCGCGCTCGCCGGGGGCGGGCTCGGAATCGGCGACGTCGTCGCCCTGCACTGCCCGAACGTCCCGGCCTTCGCGTCGGTGTTCCACGGCATCCTCCGCTCCGGCGCGACGGCCACCACCATCAACGCGCTCTACACTGCGGAGGAGATCGAGACGCAGCTGCGCGACTCCGGCGCGAAGCTCCTCTTCACGGTGAGCCCCCTCCTCCAGCAGGCCCATGCCGGCGCCATCGCCGCCGGCCTCGAGCAGGACGCCATCATCGTCCTGGACGGCGCAGAGGGCTACCACGACCTCCGCGAGCTGCTCGGCGCGGGCCTCCCCGCCCCCGACGTGAGCTTCGACCCAGCGACACACGTCGCCGTGCTCCCCTACTCCTCCGGCACGACGGGCAAGCCGAAGGGCGTCATGCTCAGCCACACGAACCTCGTCGCCAACGTCGTGCAGACCTACCCCGTCCTCGACGTCGAGGACGACGACGTCGTGCTGGCCCTTCTCCCCTTCTTCCACATCTACGGCATGACCGTGCTCCTCGACATCGCCATCAAGAAGCGCGCGCGACTCGTCACCATGCCGAAGTTCGAGCTCGGCGAGTTCCTCCGCATCATCGAGACGCATCGATGCACGTACCTCTTCATCGCGCCGCCCATCGCGGTCGCGCTCGCGAAGCATCCGCTCATCGACACCTTCGACCTCTCGAGCGTGCGGTCCGTCTTCTCCGGAGCAGCCCCCATCGACGCGGCCCTGATGAAGGCCGTCGCAGACCGCATCGGAACCCGCACGAGGCAGGGCTACGGGATGAGCGAGGCGAGCCCCGTCACGCACGTGCTCCCGCCCACGGAGACCGGCATGTCACTCGGGTCCGTCGGCGTGCCCATCGCCAACACCGAGGTGAAGCTCGTCTCGGTCGAGACTGGCGAGGAGATCGAAGCGGTCGAGGACGGGCAGAGCGAGCCAGGTGAGATCTGGGTGCGCGGGCCCCAGATCATGCTCGGCTACCTCGGCCGCGACGACGCCACCCACGAGGCGGTCGACAGCGACGGGTTCCTGCACACCGGCGACATCGCCACGGTCGGCCCGCTCGGCGAGTTCACCATCGTCGACCGACTCAAGGAGCTCATCAAGTACAAGGGCTACCAGGTCGCGCCCGCCGAACTCGAAGCGCTGCTGCTCACGCACCCCGACATCACCGACTCGGCCGTCGTCGGGGCGCTGGACGCCGACGGGCAGGAGATCCCCAAGGCGTTCGTCGTGCGCCGCGAGGGCTCGCCACTCGACGAGGCGGGCGTCGAGGCCTTCGTCGCAGGCCACGTCGCGCCGCACAAGAAGGTGCGGGCCGTCGCGTTCATCGACGTCATCCCGAAGTCGACCTCGGGAAAGATCCTGCGCAAGGACCTCCGCGGGCGCTGACGCGCGCGGGCACCCACTCCCGCCCAGGGACGAGTTGTGGTCGTCAAGACGGCCGCGGAGCGACCACAACTCAGCCCTCGGCGAGAGGAGCACGCGTGGCGGGGGCAGGGAGGCGGGCGGGGAAGGGGAAGGGGCGGAGGACGGGACGGAGGACGGAGCGGGGAGGGCTGCGGCGCTACGCGCTCTCGCGGGCCACGATCTCGAAGCCGAGGTCGACGGTTTCCCCCTGGGGAGCATCCGCGCCACCACGGCTCATGCGCGCCAACAGCAGCTCGCCCGCCTTCGTGCCGATCTCACGGTTCGGCACAGCCACCGTCGTGAGCGTGGGCGTGAGGTGCGACGACAGCTCGAAGTCACCGAACCCCGTCACCGCGAGCTCACCGGGCACGGACACCCCACGGCGAGCACACTCCAGCACGGCACCAGCCGCGAAGACATCGCTCGCGAACATGAGCGCATCGGTCTCCGGATGCACGCGGAGCGCCGCGTCGAGCAGATCGCGGCCCGTCTCGAGATCGACAGACGCGACCCCGGAGTCGACGACCCGCACCGGCTCGCCCGGGTACAGCTCGGCGACCGAGGCCTCGAAGCTCTCGCGCCTCGCCGCGGCGCGGAAGTCGCCGGACTGGAAGGAACCCGCGAACGTCGGATGCTCGTACCCCTTGCCCTGCACGTACTCGACGAGCGCGCGGATAGCGTCCTCGTTGGAGAAGCCGATCAGATTGTCGACGGAGTTCTCGCTCGAATCCCACGCCTCGACGACGGGGATCCCGGACGCTCGCAGCAACGTCGATGCCGCATCCGTGTGCTGGGCGCCGACGATGAACATGCCATCCGGCCGACGCCCCAGGAACGCGCGAACCAGCTCCTCCTCATGCTCGGGGCTGTACCCCGTCGTGCCGATGAACAGCTGATAGCCGAAGGGTGAGAGCATCGCCTCCAAGCCGTGCAGCGCATCCGCGAACACCGACGCGGAGATCGACGGGACGATAGCCGCGACCGTCATCGACCGGTTCGACGCGAGGTTCGACGCGGCCAGGTTCGGCACGTAGCCGAGCGCACCGATCGCCGACTGCACCCGCTCGAGCGTGTCCGCGGACACCAGCTCCGGCGTCCGCAGCACCCGCGACACCGTCTGCGGTGAGACGCCCGCAGACGCGGCGACGTCGGTGAGCGTCACCTTCTGCGTCGACCGCCTGGTCACAGCAGCCTTCTGGCCGCCAGGTTGCGCATGAGCGCTGCGATCCCGAATGTCCACGGCGCACACCCCTCACTGCTCTGTACCTGGCCCACCAGACTACCGAGGGCAGGTGAGGAGATGCGCACGACGTCCCCGGCGTGGTGCGTGAAGCCGTGGTCGGGCTGGTCGCGGTCGACGATGGGCGCGAACATGGTGCCGAGCATCAGCACGGCCCCGTCCGGGTACTGGTGGTGGGGGCCGAGCAGCTGGGCGGCGAGGTCGGCGGGGTCGCGCGAGATCTGGGCGAGGTCCGACGACCCGTGCAGCGTGAAGCCGTCGAGGCCCACGATGTCGAGATCCACGGTCATCCCCCGCACCGAGTCGAGATCGAATGCGCCGTCGAACAGACGGATGAACGGGCCGAGCCCGCACGACGCGTTGTTGTCCTTCGCCTTCGGCAGCAGCAGCGCGGAGCGGCCCTCGATGTCGCGCAGGTTCACGTCGTTCGCGAGCGTCGCACCCACGATCAGGCCAGTGGAGGCGATGAGGAGCGCCACCTCCGGCTCCGGGTTGTTCCACTCCGAGGAGGAGTGCACGCCCACCTGGACGGCCGTGCCCATCGCAGACAAGGTCGGGCCCTTCGTGAAGATCTCCGCGTCGGGTCCGATGCCCACCTCGAGGTACTGGCTCCACAGGCCCTCTCCCACGAGGTAGGCCTTGAGGGCCGTCGCCTCCTCAGAGCCCGGCTTGAGGCTCGCGAGGTCCGTGCCGATCTCGGCGAGGATCTGCTCGCGCATCCGCGCCGCCGCCTCGATATCGCCGCGCACCCGCTCCTCGATGACCCGCTCGATCATGGATACCGCAAACGTCACGCCTGCAGCCTTCAGCACGTGGAGGTCGACGGGGGCGAGGAGCCACGGCTTCGACTCGTCGCGGGTGTCGGGCTCCGTGTTCGCGAAGAGCTCCTCGAGAGAGCCCAGGCTGGGCGCATCCGCTGCCGCGGCCCGCACTGCCGCGGCGGGTTCGGGTGCCTCGGTGATGTCGCTCACCGTCGCGAACGTCCGGCTCAGGTCGAGCACGCCCGCCTCGGTCACGAGAACTGGAGACGGGCCGCCGACGGCCGGGTCCCAGACTCGACCGACGAGGGTGCCGGTCGTGCCGTCGGCCGGGAGCGCCTGGACTGCGCTGCCCGACCATCCTGCTGCTGCCTGCTGGCCTGCGGCCGTCTGCTGCGATGTCATGTGAGCTCCTGAGGTTCTTGTCGTGGAGATTGGGTCGTGAGGTGTGGGCCGTGAGGCTCTGGTCTGCACCCACTTGGCTCGGGATGGCTTTCGCGCTTCGGGATGAGATGCAAACCACCCCGAAGCGGGGAAGCCATCCGGAGACGAAAGTGATGTGGAGAGGTGTTCGCAGGGGGTGCACCCACCCGTTTCAGGGTGGCTTTCGCGCTTCGGAATGAGATGCAAACCACCTCGAAGCGGGGAAGCCGTGCGGAGACGAAAGTGTGGGGGGCGAGCGAGGACCCGGAGGTGGGACGAGGCGGGACGGGACGTGCGGCAGCGCGGCGCGTCGCAGGCCGCAGCTAGCGGCGGCGGAAGGTGCCCTGGCGCTTCTCGGCGAAGGCGGCGCGGCCCTCGTCGGCGTCGGCGGTCGCGAAGGTGATGGTCTGGAGGTCACGTTCGTAGGCGACGGCCGCGTCCTGGCCCATGTTGAACGAGGCGCGGAGGTTCGCCTTCGCCGTCTCGGCGGCGATGGGTGGGCGGGATGCGATGGTCGCGGCGAGCTCGCGGGCACGTCCGAGGAGCTGCTCCCCTGGCAGCACCTCGGAAACGATGCCCCAGGCGTGTGCCTGCTGCGCGGAGATGGGGTCGCCGGTGAGGAGCATGAGGGCGGCGTTGCTGGCGCCGGCCGAGTGGGCGAGGAAGGAGGCCATGCCGCCGCCGCCGATCCAGCCGAGCTTGATCTCGGGGGCGGCGAGCGACGCGGTGTCGGCGGCGAGGCGGATGTCGCAGATCATGGCCGTCTCGAGTCCGCCACCGAAGGCGTAGCCGTTGATGGCGGCGATGATGGGCTTGCGCAGCGCTCGGAGCGCGTCGCAGTAGTCCTCGCGGTTGCGGAAGTCCCACGGGGTCGCGTACTTGTCGAGGGAGCGGATGTCGCTGCCCGCGCAGAACGAGCGCTCGCCGGCCCCGGTGAGGATCACGACCCGCACGTCGTCGCTCTCGTTGGCCCAGGTCGCGACGCTGACGAGGGCGTCGGACATCTCCTGCGTCACCGAGTTGAGCTTCGCGGGGCGGTTGATGGTGACGGTCGCGGTGAAGCCGTCGAGGTCGACGAGGATCTCGTCGGTCTCCAGCTGGGGAACGCTGCCGGTCATGGGGTGACTCCTGAGGTGGTTGGGGTGGCTGGGTGGATGCGCGTGGCTGGGGCATCGATGCGCGTGGATGCAGCGAAGGCCGCGTCCAGCGCGTCGAGGCACTGCTCGGCGAGGGCTGTCGAGGCAGCCGCGTCGGCCGACGAGGAGGCGTCGCGGAGCAACGCCTCGCCGAGCAGCGCGTCGCGGAGCAGCGCGGACGCCGCGGTCTGGAAGGCGATGTACCCGTCGTAGCGCGGCCGCACCCAGGACTCTTCGATGGTCGTCGCGGTGCTGGTGTAGAAGTCGTGCGAGGCCTCGTTGACGGCGGTGTCGTGCCAGGCGGAGCGGAGGCCGGGCTGGCCGGCGTGCTCCGGGATGAAGGTCCGCTGCGTCTCTGGGTCGAGCAGCCAGGCGAGGTGGGCGGTGAGCTCCGGGGTGACGCGGCAGCGTCTCGAGATGGCGATGCCGGTCCCGCCGATCGTGGAGCCGAGGTGGGCGGAGGTGCCCCACCTGGGTGCATCCCGGAACTGGAGGGTGGGTGAGGAATAGGTGACGTAGCCGTAGACGAGCGGCACGTAGGCGAGAGAGTCGGTGCTGCTCATGCGCTCGAGGAGTGCGATGGGATTCTCGCTGTGCGCCGCCGCGGGTGAGCGGCGGGCGATGGTCGCGAGCAGCTCGAAGGCGTCGCGGGCGAGGCGGCGGGACGAGAAGAGGGAGCCGGCGTCGGGTGCGTCGGCGAGTGGCGCGCCAGCCCCCGCGAGCACGGACGCGAAGGTGAGGAAAGCGTGGGGGCCCGCCAGCGAGAGGGCCACGCTGGTGCGATCCGAGAGGGCGAGGACATCGTCCCAGGTGGTCGGAATCTCGCCCGCGATGAGGTCGACTCTTGCGGCCGCGACCTGCGTCGCGGCGTCGAGCGGCAGCGCCCATTGCGAGCCCATGAGCGAGTAGGAGGTGAAGCTCGGGCCGATGGCATCTGCGGCCACGCTGTCGAGCAGGGCGGCGTCGAAGATCTCCTCGAGCGGGACGAACGAGCCGCTCGCGAGCGCTTCGCCGAGGTGGGGGTGGTCGAGCACGATGAGGTCGTAGCGATCTGCCAACTCGGCGATGGGGGCCGATTCGAAGCCTTCGAGCGGATGCGCGTCCCACTCGATCAGCGCCTGTCGGCTTCCAGGGGCTGCGGCGGTGAGCGCCGCCGCCGCTTCGAGCGCGTTCCGACCGCGGGGGTGGTCCCAGGTGAGGCCTCGGTAGCGGGCCCCGCCCGTGCTTGCGTTCGGGGAGGACGTCGAGCTCTCGCTCATGATCGTTCGCCGGCGGCTTCCGCGTGGGCCGGCGCCGGTCCAGGGGCGCCCGCGGCGACGCTCTCCGGTGCACCCTCTCCTGGCAGCGCCGCGTCCGATCCGCCCGGCAGGACGGCGCCGTCGGCGAGCACAGCCCCGTCGAGGTGCTCCTGCACGTTCGTGAGGGTGTCGCGCACGGCGATGGCGCCGCGCTCGGCGAGCTCTGCGATGTGTGCCGCGGCGTGGCCGAGCTCGCCGAGGATCTCGCGTGTGTGCTCGCCGGTGAGGGGCGCGCCGCGGTCGATGCGGGCGGGCGTCTTGGAGAACTTGTAGGGGAACCCTGGCGTCTTGACGAGCCCTTCGGTCGGGTGCTCGTATTCGACGAAGGTGCCGTTGTGCGCGATCTGCGGGTCGGCGACGAGGTCGGCGTAGCCGTACACGGGGCCGGCCCAGATCGAGGTCTTCGAGAAGGCGTCGAGCCAGTGCGCGCTCGTGTTGGTCGCGAGGCGGGCTGCGGTCTTCGCGAAGACCTCGTCGCGGAGGCGCCACGAGTCGTCGAGCGTGTGGAGGCCGATGAAGCTGTCCTCCCCGATCGTGCGGCCGAGCTCTTCGAGGTCGGGCATGGCGAGCACGATGAAGCCATCCGAGGTCGCGAAGGAGCCGTAGGGCGAGCGGATGTAGACGTGCGCGTGCGGTTCGGCGCTGCGCTGCTGGGGCACGCCGCCTGCGGTGAACACGGACAGCTCCTGCATCTGCAGGGTCGTGATGGCGTCGAGCATGTTGACGGTCACGAGCTGGCCTTCGCCAGTGCGCTCCCGGTGGAAGAGCGCCGCGAGCACGCCTTCGAAGGCGGTGGACGCGGTGATGGCGTCCACGAGGTACTGGCCGGCGGCCTGCGGGGGTTCGCCGTCGCGGCCCGTGGAGAGCATGGCGCCGCTCATGGCCTGGAGCAGGAGGTCCTGGCCCGGGCGCATCTTGTAGGGCCCGTCCTCGCCGTATCCGGAGACGGATACGTAGACGATGCTGGGGTTGATGGCACGCAGCGTCTCGTAGTCGACGCCGAGGCGGGCGGCGACGCCCGGCCGGTAGTTCTGGAGGAAAACGTCGCTCGTGGCGACGAGTTCGCGCAGCACCTCCCGGCCGCCGTCGGACTTGAGGTCGAGCGCGATGGAGCGCTTGTTGCGGTTGAGGGAGAGGAAGGAGACGTTGATCTCGTTGCCCGCCGCGCCTCCGGCTGGTGCGTGGCGCTGCCATTCGCCTGCTGGTGGTTCGACCTTGATGACGTCGGCGCCGAGATCGCCGAGGCGCTGCGCGGCGAAGGGGCCGGCCATGGCGATCGAGCAGTCGAGCACACGGATGCCGGAGAGGATCCCACCGCCTGCCCCGGAGTCTGCTTGGTGGGTGTCGCTGGTGCCGTCTGCGCCGCTCATGGTGTTCCTCGTTTCGGTGGATGCGCCGCTGGCAGCGCTAACATGTCAAGTGTAGGACGCCCGGAGCCAACATCGTCGTCAGCCCCGGGCATGGAGGTTCATTCCGGCTGATCGCCGATAGCGCGAATAGCGGCCTCGGCCGCGCTCGTCTCCGCGACGCCGTCGAGCACGCGGATCGTCGTCGAGTAGCTGCGCGACTCCCCGTGCTCGAGGAACAGGGCCGTGCCATCCTGGCGCGAAGCCGCATCCCCGGACACGTGGTGCGTGCTCGGCTCGAGCCCGATGCCGTACTGGCCGCTGCGCAGGTTCTGCCACTCGAAGAAGTGGGGCATGCCCGCGGCCTCCCAGCTCAGCTCGACGCCCCGCTCGCCACCGGCCGTGATGAGCGCGACGCGGTGCCTGCCGTCGTCGCCGACCACAAGCTCGTGCTCGGTGACCTGCTCGACGAACCCGTCGATCGGGGCTGGCATGACGCGGTAGCTCGTGCCCTGCTCCGCCACCGAGTCCGACTGCCAGAGGTGCTTCGTGATGGGCGCGACGAACCTCGCACCCTCATCCAGGAAGGGCCAGCCGACGTTGATGTGGTAGAGGAACATGTGGGGCGTCGGGTCAAACCCGAGGTTGTCGACCACATCGTCGAAGCGCACCTCGCGACCGTCGAAGTCGAGCTCGATCGTGCGCGTCAGGCGCAGATGCTCACCGAACGCCGTCGCCTGGATCACCTCGCCGACGACCCGCAGCACCACTCGACCGTCGCGCTCGAGCTCACGCGCCTCGAGCAGCCGCGCCGGAATCGCGGTCAGCCGCCCGTGCAGCCCGTGCGTGACGGTCTGCTTCGGCGGGTAGTTGTAGCGAGTCGCGTCCACCTCGCCACCGAAGAGCGTGTGGTCGAGGCCACCGGAGACGAGCAGCCCATCGAGCGCTCGCAGCCACGAGAGCCCACCCTCGTCGTTGTGCTCGTGCAGGCCGGGATGGCGGAACCCGTTGCCGCTGCGCCACCCGATGGGGGCACCGCGGAAGCGCATCGAGCCGAGATCGAACGCCCGGTCGACGAGCACCTCGAGGTCGAGACCGGCGGAGGTGCGCAGGTCGATCGCCCGCACACCGCGCTCCACGCCGTTGTCGAGCACCACCTGGCGAATGCCCGCGACGGCGGAGAGGTCGCCCGTGCGCCTGCGGAGATCGGCGATCGACAGCTCGGCGCCGAAGACGTCGACCCCGTCCGCGCTGCCGGTGCCCGCCGCCCCTGCCCGTGCCGCCGCCCCTGAAGTCTGCTGCTCGCTCACATCATCACCCATCCGCCATCGACGTTGATCGTCTGCCCGGTCACGAAGCTCGAGTCCTTGCCCACCAGGAAGGAGATGACACTCGCGACCTCGTCAGGGTCGCCACGTCGTTTCAACGACTGGTGGTCGAGCACGAACTGCGTGTACTGCTCCGGGTTCTCGTGGATCTCCTCGGCCTTCGTCGGGAAGGCCCCTGGAGAGAGGAGGTTCACGCGGATCCCGAATTCGCCGAGCTCACGGGCGAGGGCCCGCGTCATGGCGACGGCGGCGCCCTTCGTCGTGACGTAGCTCGCGAGCTTGTCCCATCCGCCGCTCCAGGTGATGGAGCCGATGTTGACGATCGCGCCGGTGCCACGCTCGCGCATGAGTTCGGCCGCAGCCTGCGCCGCAACGAAGTAGCCGCGCTGATTGACAGCGACGACGTCGTCGAACTCCTCGACCGTGATGTCGAAGAACGGCGTCGGCGGGTAGATCGCTGCGTTGTTGATGAGCGCGTGCACGGGCCCGAACTCGGCCTCAGCCTCGCGCACGGCCGCCTTGATTGCAGCGGCGTCGCGCAGGTCGACCTCGAGCACGTAGGTGGGGATGCCCGCAGCCCGCAGCTCGTCTGCCGTCTCCGCCAGCGTCGCGCCGCCTCGCCCGAGCACCGCGACGGCGTAGCCGTCGCGCCCGAGTCGCAGGGCGGTGGCCCGTCCGAGCGATCCGCCAGCACCGGTCACGATCGCGACCGGCTTCTCACCTGTTTCCGTCATGGTTCCTCCGGCCGAAGCCCGTTGTTGTCTGCTGAACCTGCGTGCACTGCTGCCCGCCCCGTCCAATCTCCGTGACAACTCGGCCGGACACCACCCTCTTCGGGCGATCCGGCTCGAGTCATCACGGAAGCTGGCCGCTGCGCGCCGCGCCCCGATGGGCGCGAGCGCTGGCTAGATCGAGTACTTGCGCAGGATGTCGTCGATGAACTTCTTCGCGCGCGGGATGTCCGACTCGTCGAGGTGCTCGATGATGAGCGGCGCGTTCGGGCTGCGCTCGGCGAGGCGCTGCAGGTACAGCTCGTAGTCGAGCGAGCCGAGGCCGGCGGCCGGCAGCTCGATCTCGCCGACGCCGCGGAAGGTGTGCGACGCGAGCGCGTCGTCGTCGCCGATGTCGGCGTGCTTCTCGCTCTTGTCGTCACCCGCCCGCTTGACGTCCTTGGCGTGGGCGACGCGCACCTTGTCGGCGAGCGTGTCGAAGACCTCGTTGAGCACGCCAGCCTGGTCGTCGATGTTCGACGCATCGAAGTAGTTGGTCGGGTCCATGAGCAGTTCGATGCCGGGCGAGCGGATGTCGTTGAAGACGCGGACCGTCTCGCGGACCGAGCCGATGACGTTGTTGACGTACGTCTCGAGCAGGAAGATCGAGCCGTGGTCGTACGCCTCCTGGGCGAGCTCGGCAAGCACGTCGCGCACCTGCTCGTAGGCGTCCTCGGTCTTGTTGTGCGGGTCGCTGTCCCACTCGCTGTCGGGGTTGAAGGTGCCCGACTCGCTGATGACGTACGGCGTTCCGAAGGAGCGCGCGTTGCGGATGATCTCCTTCAGGTAGTCGACGTTCGCGCGGCGGTGGTCCGGGTCCGGGTGCACGATGTTCGTGTATCCCGAGATCGCCGAGATGGGGAGGTTGTTGTCGCGGAAGGTGTCGGCGACGAGCTTCGCCTTCTCTTTCGTGATCTGGCCCGCCGTGAGGTCGAGGTCCTTGAAGTGCAGGTCGAGCTGGACGGTGTTGAAGCCGAGCTCGCGCGCCTTCTGGGCGGTGGTCTTGAGGTCGTAGGGGAAGTATCCGCTGAAGATGCCGACTTGGATCATGAGCTTCTTTGCTCCTTCGCTTGGGGCCGTTGGCCCGTTGAGGGGTGGTGACTGGATGTGGGGGTCGAGGTCAGAGGGGGAACTCGTCGAGGCGCACGGGGCGGCGTTCGGCGATGGAGCGGTAGCCGGCCTCGATGAGGGCGACGGTCTTGACGTTGTCTGCGACAGTGAGGGCGGGCTCACTGCCGGTCGCGACGGCCTGCTGGAGCTGCTCCATGACGCCGATGAACGCGTGCGGGAACCAGTGCGTGTCCCAGGTGGGCGTCACCCACTTGCCGTCGGTCGACGGTCCCCCGTCCGTGCGGGCGGCCGAGGCGTACGTGATGGTCGAGGGCGTGCCGCTCGGCCAGCCGATCGTGCCCTTCGCGACGCCGCGTGTCCCTTCCACTCGCCAGGTGATGGAGAAGTCGTCGTCGAAGCCTTCTTCACGCGGGCCGCCCCAGACGTCTTCCGTGGAGAGGGCGAGGAGCCCGCCGGGGAAGCGCAGGGTGGAGACGACGATGCCATCGGTGTGCGGGAACTGGGTGCGGGGGTCGGACCGCGTGACGGTCATGATCTCGTCGGGGTCGCCGAAGAGGAAGCGGAGGACGTCGAGGTGGTGCACGCTCATGTTGGCGAGCGTGAGGCGGTCGTAGCCCTCGAGGAAGCCCTGCCAGTGGGGCACGGCCTTCATGTCGATCTCGACGAAGACGGGCTCGCCGAGCTCGCCTCGCTCGAGGAGCTGCTTGAGCACGCGGATCGACTGGTCGTAGCGCATGTTCTGGTTGACGGAGAGGATCTTGCCGGCGGCTTCGGCCTCGTCGCGGAGGGCGATGGCCTCATCGAGCGTGAGGGCGAGGGGCTTCTGCGCGAGCACCGCCTTGACGTGCGGCTGCGCGAGGGCCTTGCGGATGAGCGCCGGCTGCAGGTCGGGCGGGTACGCGATGTCGACGATCTCGACCTCGGCGTCCTCGATGAGCTGCTCTGGGGTGTCGTGCACGGTCGGGATGCCCCACCGCTCGGCGACGCGCTCGGCGTGGGCCTTGGTCCGGGAGGCGATCGCGACGACCGGGAAGCTGGCTTCGCTGTAGGCGGCGAGATGCTGGTCTGCCATGATGGCGCCAGCGCCGATGGCGCCGATCTTGGCGGAGCGGGCCCGCACGGGGCCGTCCGGGAAGAGGGCGGCACTGCCGACCTCGGCCTCTCCGGCCTGCGTTTCAAGGGAACTCGTGGACACTGCGACTCCTTCGCGCCGTTGCGTGAGCGTGTGCGAACTGGATGGGTATTCCAGTCTATGTGAGCGCTACTGGTAGCGCTGCCATTGCACCCAATGTACCGATGCGACGCCCCCGCCGCAAGTCCTCGCAGCAGGTTCCTCGTCCGCCGTCGCGACGGCATCCCGCGACCACCCCACCTCGCAGAGTTGTGGCGCGACGCGCTGACCCTGACCGCGAGCGACACCTGCCCACAACTCTCGCGTGCCAGTCGGCAGAGTCCACCTCACACCAGACGTCACCTCAGCGCTCGACGCCATCGAGCACGACCCGCAGCCCAGCTCGAGACGGGCGCATGTGCGGGCCGGCCGGGTCCGCCCACCCGCGCCCCGCATCCACGATCGCCGACTCGTCGATGCTGATGCCGGACCCAATCTGATCCCCGAGCACGATGCCACCGTCGGCGAACTCCTGATCGACACTCATGCCGTGCGCCCAATGCAGGGCCTGCACCTCGGTCGTCAGGTGATTCGGCACCGCGGTCATGGCGGCGGCGACGGCCGGGTTCGTGTTGTAGCCCACCGGGCTCACCGGAAGGTTCCTGGCGTCCGCCGCGTAGGCGAGGCGGAGCACGTGCGTGACACCCCAGATCGCTCCAGCCTGCACGATGTCAGGCGCCCCGGCATCGAAGAGTGGACGGAACTGGTCGACGCCCGTCAGGTTCTCCCCCGTCGCGACCGCCGCGCGCACCGCCGCCGACAGGCGCGCGTGACCGAGCGCGTCCCATCGCCGCAGCGGCTCCTCGACCCACAGGAGGTCGATCTCGCTCTCGATCGCGGACACGTACCGCACCGCCTGCTTCACCTGCCACGACTCGTTGGCATCCAGCATGAGACCGGGGCTCGGGGTGTTGCGACCGAGCACGCCGCGCAGGAGCCGCAGTCTGCGCAGATCGGCGACCGGGTCGACGCCGCCCTTGAGCTTCCCGGCGACGTAGCCGCGCTCAGCGAAGTCCTCATAGAAGGAGACAAGCTCGCCGTCGTCGAGTGCGATGTCGAGACCGGATGCGTACCCGGGCACGAACCTGTCGCGTCCGCCGAGCAGGCGCCAGAGGGGCTCGCCGGCGAGCTTCGCCTTGAGGTCCCAGAGAGCGGCATCGAGCGTCGCGACCCCGCCGTAGGTGGCACCCGCGTGACCCGACTTGAAGACCTGGGCGAGCATCCGGTCGAAGAGCGCCGAGACACCTCGGGGGTCTTCCCCCTCGAGCGCCGGGAACAGCCTCGCGATGTCGGCGTGCGAGCCGATGCCGACCCCCTCGACCCCCTCGTCGGTCTCGAGGATCACGATGGGGACGTCGGTGACTGCGGCGCGGATGTGGCCGTTGACGTCGCCGATCGACCGCCCCCAGTCGTGCCGGGTGGTGAGCAAGCGGAAGCCGGTGATCTTCATATCGTCCTTGATCTTCAGATGGGAGATTCAGCATACATCACATGATTTATTCGTCATACGTTTTTCTGGCTTTTGCTCGTGTGCGCGGATTCCCGGGCCACTTCGTGACTACAATCACCGCATGTCCAGCACCACGACGCCCCGGCTCGGCACCCACCGCACGCCCGCCGCGAGGCTCGGCGTGCAGGTCGTGCACGACCTCGTCTCCGCCATCGTCACCGGAGAGGTCGCACCAGGCGACCTCCTCCCCACCGAGACCGAGCTCTGCGAGAACTTCGGCGTCAGCCGCACCGTCATCCGCGAGTCCATGAAGCGCCTCGAGGAGAAGGGGATGGTCTCCGTCGTGCAAGGACGCGGCACGCAGATCGCCCCGCAGTCCGAGTGGAACATCCTCGACAAGGTCGTGCTCGGCACCATGATCGAGAACGACGAGACGCTCGGCATCCTCGACGAGCTCGCCGTCGTGCGCGGACAGCTCGAGTCGAGCATCGCCGCAGCCGCCGCCACGAGCCGCAGCGACGACGAGCTGCGCGTCATCCACGACCACCTCGAGACCATGCACGCCACAGCCGACGAGCGCGAGGCGTTCGCCGCCGCAGACGTCGCCTTCCACTTCTCCGTCATGGACACCGCCGGCGACCGCCTCGCCTCGGGCATCGCCCGCAGCCTGTCGAAGCGCGCCGGCGAGAGCAGCCGCTACTACGGCGCTCCCGGGGCCGACGCCGTGCGCCTCACCCTCGAAGAGCACGAGCGCGTCTACGCCGCCATCGAAGCGGGCGACAGCGAGGCGGCCGCCCGAGAGATGCGCGAGCACATCGCGCTCGCGTGGGAGCGGCGCCGCATCCGCGACTAGCGCGACCAGCCCCTCGGGCCCGGCGCGGGCTCAGGCGCGGCGCGGCGCGGCCGGCCCGAGGCCGCGCCCAGAGTTGTGGCCAAGTGCCACCCACCCCGGATCCAAGCGCACCGCGCCACAACTCTGCGGACGCGGACGCGGTGCGGACGCGGACGTGGTGCGGACGCGGTGCGGTGCCGCCACCAAGACGCCCCTCCCGCAGAGAGTTGTGGCCAAGTGCCGCCAACCGCGCCCCCAAACGCACCACGCCACAACTCTGCGGACGCGGAACGGATACGGATACGGATACGGATACCCACGCACCCGCGCACCCACCCCTCCCGCAGGGAGTTGTGGGCAAGTGCTCCCGACCCCGCCCCCAAACGCACCACACCACAACTCTGCGGGAGCCGCGCCGGGTCCGTCGACGCCGGAGCCCGAGTTCCAGCGGCGAGCGGCGAGCGGCGAGCGGAACCTATCCACTCACGCAGGAAGCCAGGACACTCGGAGAGTTGTGGCTAAGTGCCGCGAACCGCGCCCCCAAACGCACCCCGCCACAACTCTGCGGGAGCCGCGCCGGTTCCACACAGCGCGAGCACTCGGAGAGTTGTGGCCAAGTGCCGCCAACCGCGCCCCCAAACGCACCACGCCACAACTCTGCGGACGCGGAACGGATACGGATACGGATACGGATACCCACGCACCCGCGCACCACCCCTCCCGCAGGGAGTTGTGGGCAAGTGCTCCCGACCCCGCCCCCAAACGCACCACACCACAACTCTGGCGAGCCGGCACGGCGAGGTCACGCACGCGAGCGAGCGCGGCCTGGCCCGCGAGACCCGACGCCCGAGGCCCGGCACGCAACCGCGCCCAGCCCAGCACGGCACGCAGCCCAGCCCGGCCCGGCCCAGCCCAGCCCAGCCCGCGAACCCTCACACGCGCGAGCCGGTACGCCAGGCCCGCCCGGCGCTCGGCTCAGCAGCCGTGACCGGTGTGGCCTCGTGCCGCGTGGTGGGCGTGCGGCGCGGGGTCGCTGGCGTGCGCCGCGGCGAGGAACTCCGGCAGATCGATGCGCGCCCCATCCACCCACGTTCCGAGGACCTGCACGCGCTCCGCGAGGTAGCGGGGCGTCACCTCATACGGGTCAGCGCTGAGCTCCACGAAGTCGGCGAGCTTGCCCACCGCGATCGATCCGACGAGGTGCTCGCGGTGGAGGGTGCGGGCTGCGTCGATCGTGTGAGCCTTGAGGGCCGCATCCACTGAGATCGCCTGCTGCGGGGCGTGGATGCGCCCACTGCTCGTGCGCCGCGTCACGGCCGTCTGCACGTTCAGGACGGGGGCAGGCGGGGACACGGACCCGTCATTGTGCAAGGACACCACGACCCCTGCCTCCACCGCCTCGGCGAACGCCTGCCAACGCGCACCGTGCTCGGGCGCGAACATCTGCCCGTCGAGGAGGTCGCCCCAGAAGTAGTACTGGAACGGCGCGAGCGAGACGTGGACTCCGAGGCGCGCGGCCCGCTCGAACTGCTCGCGGCGTCCCGCCCCCGCATGCTCGATGCGCCAGCGGTGGTCGCTGCCGAGCAGGCCGTGCTCGGCAAGCGCGCGCTCGTAGGCGTCGAGCGCGAAGTCGATGGCCAGGTCGCCGTTCGCGTGGAACGACATCTGCCAGCCGAGCGGCGCGCAGCGGTCGAGGACCGCATCCACCTGTGCTCGCGAGTAGTTCATGGCGGATGCACCGCCCGCCGTCGCGGGGTCGATGCCGGCTCGCTCGGTCGCCTCGCTCGGGACGTACGGGAAGGAGATGGCGACGTTGCCGATCCACGGGGACCCATCGGTCCAGAGCTTCACGCCCTGCTTGACGAGTCGCTCATCCCCCGCGGCGAACGTCGCGGCGGCACCAGGATCTGCGGCGGTCGACACCTCCCACAGGCTCACCCGCAGCGGCGAGGACGGCATGGCGGCGAGCGCCTCGTAGGCAGCGGCGAGGTCGGCGGAGTAGGTCATGTCGGACGTCGAGGTGATGCCGGCGCGCGCCATGAGGGCGTAGTACTCGGCTGCGCTGCCGAGCGGGTTGCCGCCGAGCTCCTGCATGACGGGTCCAAGCACGGCCGTGTTCGCGGGAATCTCGTAGGAGATCCCGGTGAGGGCGCCGTCGACATCGCGCGCGAACGATCCCCCGATCGGGTCGGCGGGCGGATGCGTATCCCAACCGCGACTGCGGATGAGCGCCGACGTGAACGAGCAGGCGTGCCCGGAGTTGTCGACGACCACAGCGATCCGTTCACCGAAGATCTTGTCGAGGTCGGCGGCCGTCGGCGTTGGGCGACCGTGCAGGAGCGCGTCGAAGCCGTTGAAGAGGAGGGGAAGACCCGCGTCGTTCTCCGCCATCGCCTGCGAGAAGATGCTGAGCACGTCGCTCCAGCGCGGTGCCTTCCACGGCGCGATCGACAGCGCCGGCAGCTGCGTGGCGAGGCCACTCAGGAACGGGTGGCTGTGCGGGTCGATGAAGCCGGGCATGAGCACGGGTGCGCCGCTGTCGACGACCGGGGCACCCGGCAGGATCTCCGCGCACTCGGCCAGCGTGCCGACGGCCACGATCTTCGCGCCGGCGACCGCGACGGCGGATGCACGCGGCAGCTGCGCATCCATCGTCACGATCGTGCCGGCGGTGAGGATGAACGCGTCGGCGGCGGGCAGTGCGGAAACGGACTGTCCGGGAACAGGCAGCGACAGTGAGCTGTTCAGTGGTGAGGGCACACCCGCGGTCTCGTCGGGGGCTTCTGGCTCGGGCATTCGACTCCTTCGGGCGCCGCTCTTGGTGAAGGACGACGAGTGCGGGGTGGAGCTAGGGGCGGAGCTGGCGCCTCGCGGCGACGCCACCAGTATGCCGCGCCCCCGCGTCGCTGCCGCGCGCGTCGTGCGCACCGTATCCGCGCCCGTGCGTCCGGTATGCCCGGCACGTGTCGTCCGCGCCCAAGCTGCGCCCAACTGCGATCGGGCCGTCCGGCAGGCTCGCCCAAAGCGGACTTATGGTCGCCAAGAGCGCGGCAGAACAACCCCAACTCAGCCCTGGGCAGAGCGAGAGGGGCGCAGCAAGGGGCGAGGCTCAGCAGGCGGATGGGCGCAGCGAGAGGGTCGCGCGGGGGCCGGGCAAAGAGGGCGAGGCGCAGCGGAAGAGGCACGCGAAGTCGGCGCACGGCGAAACAGCGGCCGCGGAGGGGGCAGACCGCGCAGGCCCAAAGCGGACTTATGGTCGCCAAAAGCGCGTCGAAACGACCACAACTCAGCCCTGGACGGAGCGGGAGGGGCGAGGCAAGGGGCGGGGCTCAGCAGGCGGATGGGCGCAGCGAGAGGGTCGCGCGTGGTCCGGGCAAAGAGGGCGAGGCACAGCGGAAGAGGCACGCGAAGTCGGCGCACGGCGAGACAGCGGCCGCCGATGGGGGCAGACCGCACAGGCCCAAAGCGGACTTGTGGTCACCAAAAGCGCGGCAGAACAACCACAACTCAGCCCTGGACAGAGCGAGAGGGGCGCAGCAAGGGGCGAGGCTCAGCAGGCGGATGGGCGCAGCGGGAGGGGCGCGCGTGGTCCGGGCAAAGAGGGCGAGGCACAGCGGGAGGGGCACACGAGGTCGGCGCGCGGCGAGACAGCGGCCGCGGAGGGGGGCAGACCGCGCGCAGGCCCAAAGCGGACTTATGGTCGCCAAAAGCGCGTCAAAACGACCACAACTCAGCCCTGGACGGAGCGGGAGGGGCGCAGCAAGGGGCGGGGCGCAGCAAGGGGCGGGGCGCAGCAAGGGGCGGGGCGCAGTAGGAGGCGGGGCGCAGCAGGAGGCGGGCGGCGGGGCGGGGCGGGGCGCGGCGGATGGGGTCAGGCCGCGCGCAGGCGCACCATCTCGGCGTAGCCGTCACGGTAGCCGGGGTAGTCGAGAGCGCCGAGGAACGCGCGCATCCGCTCGCCGCTCAGCAGGGTGCCGCCGGCTTCTTCCGGGTGGATGCGCGGGGGCGCATCCACGCCCAGCTCGCCTGCCACGAAGGACGCGACCTCGCCGAGGGAAGCCGGGCTGGCGTCGGTCGCGTGCAGCAGCTGGGGCGCGTCTGCCCGCTCGAGCAGCGCCTCGATGGCGCGCACGAGGTCGGTCTCGTGCACCCGATTCGTCCGGCGGGCGTACTGGATGGGGTCGCCAGCGAGCACACGCCGGATGAGGCTATCCCGCCCCGGGCCGTAGATCCCCGATGGCCGCACGACGGTGGCGCCGAACAGCTCGACCGCGCGGCGTTCGCCGTCGACGAGCGCGCGGCCCCGGTCCGAGGTCGGTGCCGGCGCGTCCGCTTCGCTGATCGAGGAACCGTCGCCCCTGCCCTCGAACACGCGCGTCGACGACACGAACACGACCCGCTCCGGGATGCTCGGCAAGCTCGCCGCGAGCGTCTCGAGGGAGCGCCGGTAGCCGTCCGGCGCGACGACGCCGTCCACGGAGGGCGGCGGGAGCGTGATGACCAGCGCGTCGACACCGGGCAGGCCGACGGGCGCGGCGGCCGAGTCGGCAAGGTCGGCGCGGATGAGTTCGACGCCCGCGCCTGCCGTGCGCTCGCCGCGCCGCACGCCGAACACCTCGGCGCCGCGGGCCGCGTACCGCTCCCCCAGCCGCGCGCCGAGCTTGCCGAAGCCGGCGATCAGCACACGTTCGGGCGCGGACGGAGGAACTGCGGGGGTGCTCATGCCCCGAGCGTAGGTCGCGCCTCCCGCGAGATGCCCCAGAGGGCGCCGAGGCGTATCCTCGGGACGTGACTTCGGAGATCAAGACCCCGTACGAAGACCTGCTGCGCGACGTGCTCGAGACCGGCGCTCGCAAGTCCGACCGCACCGGCACGGGAACGCGCAGCGTGTTCGGCCGCCAGCTGCGGTTCGACCTGTCGGAGAGCTTCCCGCTCATCACGACGAAGCGCGTGCACTTCAAGTCCATCGCGTACGAGCTGCTGTGGTTCCTCCGCGGAGACTCGAACGTGCGCTGGCTGCAGGAGCGCGGCGTGAAGATCTGGGACGAGTGGGCCGACGAGAACGGCGACCTGGGCCCCGTCTATGGCGTGCAGTGGCGCTCCTGGCCGACCCCCGAGGGCGGCCACATCGACCAGATCGAGCAGGTCGTCGCGCAGATCCGCGACAACCCCGACTCCCGCCGCCACATCGTCACGGCCTGGAACCCGGCCGAGATCTCCACCATGGCGCTGCCCCCGTGCCACGCCCTGTTCCAGTTCTACGTCGCCGACGGCAAGCTCTCCTGCCAGCTGTACCAGCGCAGCGCCGACCTGTTCCTCGGCGTGCCGTTCAACATCGCCTCCTACGCCATGCTCACGCTCATGGTGGCGCAGCAGACGGGGCTCGAGCCCGGTGAGTTCGTGTGGACGGGCGGCGACGTGCACATCTACGACAACCACGAGGAGCAGGTGCGGGAGCAGCTGACGCGGGCCCCGTACCCGTATCCGCAGCTGCGCATCCACCGCACCCCCGACACGATCTTCGACTACGAGTTCGAGGACTTCGAAGTCGCGAACTACGAGCACCACCCCACGATCCGCGCGGCGATCGCCGTATGAGCGTCGGGCTCGTCTGGGCGCAGGCGCGCGGCGGCGTGATCGGCGCCGAGGGCGGCATCCCCTGGCACGTGCCGGAGGACCTGGCGCACTTCAAGGCCGTCACGCTCAAGCACCCCGTGATCATGGGCCGCAAGACCTGGGACTCGCTCCCGGAGCGCTTCCGTCCCCTGCCGGGGCGTCGGAACATCGTCGTGACGCGGCAGGCCGACTGGGCGGCCGAGGGTGCTGAGCGCGCCGGGTCGCTCGAGGAGGCGCTCACCCTCGCAGGCACAGGCACAGGCACAGGCACGAGCGCCGACGCCACTCCCAATTCGGGCGCCGAAGCCGGCGCCGCGTGGGTCATGGGCGGCGGTGAGCTCTACCTCGAGGCCATCGCGCTCGCCGACCGACTCGAGGTGACCGAGATCGACCTCGACGTCGCTGGCGACGCGCACGCTCCTGACTGGTCGGGCGAGGAGTGGTCGGTGGATGCCCGCGAGCCGTCGGAGGGCTGGCTCACCTCCCGCACCGGCATCCGGTATCGGTACCTCAGCTTGTCCCGCTGAGCCCGGCATGCTGGACCGTTCCGGTTCCGGGGTGAAACCCGGGGTGACTACATGACTCTTCACGAATCGCCATCTAAACTCGCCCCACACCGGAAGCGACGATCCCCGCCACTCCCCCTCCTGATCGATGCGCCACCGGTGGGAGAGCAGACGCAGCGATGCTGGGACGAAACCGCGAACTGGCGCTTCTCTCGGCGGTGCGCTCGGAGGGCGCGGAGGACTTCCTTCTCTTCACCGGCCCACGACAGATCGGCAAGACGAGCCTGCTCGAGGCAGGCGCGGCAGAGCTCGGCGGGAAGCTCATCCGGCTCAGACGGAGCGAGAGCCAATGGCCGTACTCGGGGCTCTCGCTCATCGCGCTCAGCCTCGGCGGGCCGGCCCAGGAGAGCATCGAGGAGCAGCTCGCGCTAGTCAGGGCCGCGCGGCTTCACCCGCTCCACCTCGCTGACGAGTTCGCGAGACAGCTCCGTGCGAACGCGGCTCCCCTCACCCTCTTCGTCGACGACATCGACCTGCTCGACTCCGACAGCGCCGCAGTGCTCGAGCACCTCGTGCCGCGCCTCCCCGGCACCGGATTGCGCATCGCCGCGTCGGCGACGCACATCGCTCGCAGCTCGGTCTTCGCCGGGTTCCGCCAGCATCCGCTGCGCCCCCTCTCCCGGGCGGAGTCCGTGGACGTCGCCGCGACCGCATCCCCCGACGGCACGACCCGGGAGGCGCTCATGCTCCTCGCCGTGGCCGCCGTCGGCCGCCCGGGGCTGATCGTCTCGGCCAGACTCAACCAGCGTGAGCGCGACGGCGTCGACCCGATCCGCATCCCGCTCCGGGTGCCCAACGCCGTCGTCCCGGAAGCCGCGTCGCTTGCCTCCCACGATTGCGGCGACCTCCTCGGGCTCATCGCCCTGGCCCCGTTCTCTTCTCGAACCGCCCTCAGCAGCTCTTCCTGGGCGCAGCAGGACGCGCTCGAGGACCTCATCGAGCACGGCATCGTCGACGTCTCGGACGACCGCGTGCACATCGCCGACCCGGTGGAGCGCGCCGCCCTGCACGCCGCCATGGATGCCCGCCAGCGGCGAGAGCTCCACGCGCTCGGCAGGGAGCTTCACAACGAGCGATCGCCCGGCATCGCCCTCTGGCACGGTAGCTTCCTCGACGGCGGCGAGAACCTCGAGGTGGATCTGCTCGGCTTCGCCGAGGCATCGGCCAGGGACGGAGAGGTCGCCACTGCGGTGGAGTTCGCGGAGCGGGCGCTCTCGCTTCGCAGCATGCTGCCCGGTCGCGGCGACCTGCTCTCCCTCCTCGCTGAGGCACTCTTCTTCCAGGGCGAGTTCAGCCTGGCCCGCCGCTACCTGGGGTTCGGGCGCTCCCTGCAGCACTCGCCTGCGGGAGAGCTCCGCGCGGCGAGGGTCAGCATGCTCTGCACGTTCGCGATCGAGCACATCGTCGCCGACTCGGCCGGCGCCGCTCTGGTGCAGACCCACCGAGCGAACGCACCCGAGGCGTGCTCCATCCTCCTCATCACCCTCGCCCGACTGAACCTGGAGCGGTGGGACGTCCAACCGCTGGAGCTCACCCTCCGACGCGCGGTCGAGCTGCAGCTCGTCGATTCCCTGGCTTACCGGCTCCTCGCCACGATCGCAGCGGCCAGCGACGGCGAAGCTCCGGTGCTCGCCGATGGCGAGTCCGAGCAGCAACTGTCCGGCGCAATCCACGCCCGCTCGCCCCTCCCCGCAGAGGATGCCTTCCTGCTGTGTCGCATCCTGATCCTCGACGAGCGGTACGTGGAGGCCCGGGGCGTCCTCGACGATCTCACCGCGGCTGGGCCGCTGGCGCTCCTGCTCCGCGAATCCGCGGTCGCGCTGCTCACCATGCTGGAGCTGCGGCTCGGCACCCTCGACAGACTGCGACAGGCCCTCACCCTGTGGGCGACACTCGAGCTGCCGGAGCCGGTCCCGGACGCACCACGCAGGTACCTGATCGCGGCGGCCACCGCGATGCTCGACCAGAACCCGTCAGAGCGGGTGAACGAGCTCATCGAACGCGCACGCCTGCAGTGCGATCAGGACGACAACAGCACGCTGCGCCCGCACGTCGCCGTGCTCGCCGGCAGCCGGGCCCTCATCGAGGGCAGGTACGACGATGCCATCGGGGAGCTGCGGCTTGCGAAGCGCTCGCAGGCATCGTTCCGGCGGAACCCGTCGATCCTCCGAGCGGATGCGGAACTCATCGAGGCCCTGTGGCTCGCGGGGCGGCACGACGAGGCAGGCGAGGAGCTGCGCCGGCTGGAGGCAGCCTCCAGACAGCATCCCTCCACGTGGGCGACCGCCGCCGCAGCTCGCTCCGCCGCGGTCTGCGCCCCCACGGATGCACTCGCAGCGCTCGCCTTCGATGCCGCCAGGGCCCTGGTCCCGGATGGAATCACGCACACACACGAGCACGCGCGAATCCTCGCGGCGCGCCGCCGACGATTAGAGGAACCGCCGCCGGCCGCTCCGCCGGGCGCAGCACGGGCCGCCCAGCCCGCGCCACAGCGCAAGGGGGCCTCGGCGCTCATCTCACAGCTGGACACCCGCGAACTCGAACTCGCTCAGCTCGTCTGGAGCGGCCACCGCAACCGTGAGATAGCCGGCATCCTGTTCGTGTCGCAGCGCACCGTTGAGCTCCGCCTCACCCGCATCTACCGCAAGCTCGGCGTCGACTCCAGGGCGCGTCTCGTGGCGCTCATGTCGCTGCTCGTCTGACGACCTCACCCACTGCCTGGTCCCGGTCCGGGGTCGGGTCCGGGTCCACACTGCGAGCCTCGATCGCCGGGATGCTCCGCCTGGTCGGGCTGATCCAGCGGCCGTCGCCGGCCGCCCCGAACGCTCGAACGAAGGTGAGCATGCAGACCGCCGCATCCACGATGCGCAGGAGCGGGAAGCAGAGCGCCGCCGCGTTCGGGAGCCGCCGCGACAGCACCGCGGCGATGAGGGTCACACACAGGTCGGGGATGAGGAGGCCGAGCAGCACGATCCCCGGCGGGACCGCCCCCGCGATGGCGACAGCCCACTCGAACCCTGCACCGCCGAGGCGCGCGACGTCGGCGATCAGCCAGGCGAGGGTCGACAGCAGCAGCATCGGCAGCGCGAGCACCAGGATGATGCTCGTCACGAGCACTTCCACGATGCTCACCCCGACGGAGAACCAGAACACCCCGACGTGCGCGCCGTGCCGGCGGACCGTCTGCCAGAAGCCGAGACTCCAGCGACGCATCTGCAGCACGTAGTCCCGCAGCGTGTCCGGATCCTGCGTCTCCGCGACCGCACAGCTCGGATGGAACGCGATGCGCCCGAGCCGCTTCGCGTGCACCTCGAAGGTCATGTTGTAGTCCTCGATCGCCAGCCCCGCCGCATCGATGTCGACGGAGTCGAGGATGCTCGTGCGGTACATGCTCGCGAACCCGGGAACGATGGCAACCGCATTCGCTCGCCTCGACGCCTGGCCGAACTTCTGCATGCACTGCACGAACACGTAGGTGCGTTCCCGGTAGGCGGTGAGCAGGCGCCCCAGCCAGGTCTCCGGGCGCGGATGCAGTGCACTCGTCGCTCTCCCCGCCACCGCGACCGTGCCGGCGTCGTCGAAGAGCGGCAGCCCCGTCAGCAGGTAGTCGGGTCTGAGCCTGCTGTCGGCGTCGAGGAGCAGCACCACCTGGAACCGGTCCCGGAGGGAGAACCTCGAGATGCCCTCGACCAGCGCCCCGGCCTTTCCCCGGTTCGGGGAGATGTCGATCACCTGCACCCCCGCGGCTTCCGCGAGCGCGACCGTGCCGTCCGTCGAGCCGTCCGAGGCGACGAAGATGTTCGCGGCCGGGACCTGCGCTGCGGCCGAACGGATGGTGTCGCCGATGACCTGCTCCTCGTTGTGGGCGGCGATCAGCACGGCCACGTCGCTCGGCTCGAGCCGCCGGGGAGCGCGGTGCTCACCGCCGTCCGCGCCTCCCCCCACGCTCGAGTGGTGCGCACCGTCGCGCTGCCACACTCGAGCCGCGACGATCCGCAGCAGCCCAGCGCCCGACCACAGCACTGTGGAGAGGCTGAAGCTGGCGGCGATCAGGGCCACGAGCACCACCAGCTTCGGGAGTTCGTCGAGCATCCGCGTCATCACCTCGCTGTGATCGGCCTCGGGGCAGGCGGCTGTTCCGCTGCTCCCCGCGTCCGAATCGCTTCGTCGCCCTCCCGACCGTAGATGCTCATCGCCTTCGCGAGACCGCAATGCCACTTCGGCTTCCCGCAAGAAATCGAGGGCCCTCTCGGAAAGCCGCCAACCTCTCGGTCGGCTGTTGATCGCCGGTGCGGGCGGGGCCATGCTGTTGACGCGGAGCGAGTCAACGCCGACCGCCGCACCCATCTGCAGCGCCCTTTCCCCAGGGGGCGGTGCTCTGTCGATTCTGGAGACTCCCCATGACCACCTTCGAGAGCGGCCCCGCGGTCGCGATCTCACTCAGCCCGGTGCCCCTCACTCAGGATGTGCGGCCTCCGGCCACGCAGACGAGCTTCGACTACGACGTGGCCATCGTTGGCCTCGGCTACGTCGGCCTCCCCACCGCTCTCGCCTACCACGCAGCCGGCAGCCGAGTGCTGGCGCTCGACCTCTCGCAGCGCAGGCTCTCCACGATCCGGGCGCAGGACGCCGATCTCCTCGACGGCGATCGCCGGCGACTCGCCACCGCGCTCCAGGACGAGGGCTTCGCGCTCACCGACGACCAGGAGCTGCTGAGCAGGGCCGCCGCCATCGTGGTGTGCGTGCCCACCCCAGTCGATGTGCACCTCGTCCCCGACCTGAGCCTCCTCGCAGCCGCAGCCGCGACCGCCGTTGCCGCAGCCGTCGTGGGGCAGCTGCTCATGCTCACCTCGACCACCTACATCGGCTGCACCGAGGACTTCCTCGTCACGCCGCTCCGCAAGCGCGGCCTGGCAGTCGGCAGCGACGTCCACGTCGTGTTCAGCGCCGAGCGCATCAACCCGGGCGTCGACCAGTTCTCCCAGGAGGTCGTGCCCCGCGTCGTCGGCGGCGCCACCCCCGCCTGCGAAGAAGCGGGCGCCACCCTCCTGGGCCGCTACGCCGACGCGGTGCACCGCGTCTCGAGCCTCGAGGTCGCCGAGATGACGAAGATCCTGGAGAACACCTTCAGGGCCGTCAACATCGCCCTCGCCAACGAGTTCGCCGACATCTGCTCCAGCCTCGGAGTGCCCGTCACCGAGGTCATCGACGCGGCGGCCACGAAGCCGTACGGCTTCATGCCCTTCTACCCGGGCCCGGGGGTCGGCGGCCACTGCATCCCTTGCGACCCCCACTACCTGCTCTGGCAGCTCAAGGAGGAACGCGTCGACGCACCCATGATCGCCCAGGCGATGACGCGGATCGCGGCACGACCGAGGCAGGTCGTCGACCGCATCCGAGACCTGCTCCTGCAGCTGGGCCTCGGCCTGGAGGGCACCAGAGTGCACGTCATCGGGATCGCCTACAAGCCCGACGTCGCCGACCTGCGCGAGTCGCCGGCACTCGAGATCCTCTCGCACCTGGACGCGCTCGGCGTCGACCTCGCCTACACCGACTCGCACATCCCGAGCGCACTCCTCCACTCGGGGAGGCTCCTCGAGTCGATCGACGACCCCAGCTCGTTCGACGCCGACCTCATCCTCATCCACACGAGGCACACGGGAGAGGACCTGTCCTGGATACGCGCAGACCAGGTCATCCTCGACAGCACCTACCGGGGCACCGACCTGCCCGGCCGCCACCTCCTCTGACCCGCGACGAGAACAGCGAAAGGCAACGACCATGAGAACACTCGTGACGGGAGGCGCCGGCTTCGTCGGCAGCCACCTCGTGGAACATCTGCTCGCGCAGGGCGACGACGTCGTCATCCTCGACGACATGTCGACGGGGTCCGTCGGCAACCTCATCGAAGCGCGCTCCAACCCGCGGCTCACCATCACCTACGGCTCGATCCTCGACTCGAGGAGCGTGCGCGAGGCGATCGACGGCTGCGACCGGGTCTTCCATCTCGCAGCCCTCGTCGGGGTGAAGCTCATCGTCGAGAACCCCCTTCGAGGGCTGCGTGTCAACCTCCACGGCACCGAGAACGTGCTCAACGCGGCCGTGGGAAGCGGCGCCTCAGTGCTCCTCGTGTCCACGAGCGAGATCTACGGCAAGAACACGGCAGACAGCCTCGACGAGAACAGCGACCGGATCCTCGGCTCCCCGCTCGCCAGCCGCTGGAACTACGCGGCCGCGAAGGGACTCGACGAGTCCTTCGCGAAGGCCTACTCCGACGAGTACAACCTCGACGTGTCCATCGTCCGCCTGTTCAACACCGTCGGCGAGCGGCAGACCGGCAGATACGGCATGGTCGTCCCCAACCTCATCACGCAGGCGCTTCGAGGAGAGCCCGTCACCGTCTTCGGCGACGGCGCGCAGACCCGCTGCTTCAGCTACGTCGGGGACATCGTGCCAGCTATGGTGCGGATCGCAGAACTCGCGGAACCCGGATGCGAGGCGTACAACCTCGGCGGGGCGCAGGAGGTTTCCGTGCTCGGGCTCGCGCGGCAGATCATCACGCAGCTCGGCAGCGACAGCACCATCGAGTTCGTGCCATACGACCTGGCATACGCGACCGGCTTCGAGGACATGCGCAGGCGCGTCCCGAACAACACCAAGGCCACGAACCGGGTCGGCTACGTGCCGAGCACGACGCTCGCCGAGATCGTCGACCGCGTCGCCGGCTACGTCCGCTCCCAGGGAGCTCGCTCCGCCGACGTCATGCGTCTCGCGAACCGGGAACCGGCGACCCCCGTCGGTCGATCGTGAGCGCCATCGTCGCCCGCATCGGGGCGGGCCAGGCAGCATCGCGCCTCATCAGCGCCCTGCGCCGGCAGTCCGGGCCAGGGCACTCCCTCGCCGGGTTGACGCTCAGCGACTACCGCGGGGCGAGCACGACGCTCGTCAGGACGGCGATCGGCGCCCACACCAACCGCCCGCTCGAGCGAATCGACGTGCCCCCCGCACTCCAGGAGTGCGGGTCCGGCATCGGCGTCATCGTCACCGACGCGTCAGAGGCCGCGACCGACTCCCGCCAGCCCGCCACGGACTGCACGGGCGGCATCACGGTCGTGCATACGGGCGGCATCCGCAACGCGAGAGCCCTCAGCGAGGAGCTGCTCGCCGCCGGACACCACCCACGCTCGGGCCACGACTCCTGGTCGTGCGCCGAGATCATCGCGCATCTCGTCGAGGAGGGCATTCGACGTCGACTCTCCGCGCACTCAGCACTCGACCTCGCCGTGGCCCGCCTCGACGGGAACTGCGGCATCATCGTCCTCGAAGCCGGCCGCGGGCACCTTGCCGCTGCCGCCCACGGCTCCCCGCTCGTCCACGCCAGGACAGCCAACGAGGCGTTCATCGCGAGCGACGTTGACGCGCTCCCCGCGCACATCCACGAGTTCCGCATCCTCGGCGACGGCTACAGCATCGAGGCCCGACATCTCGCGGACCGGTGGCGGCGCCGCGGCCGCGAGCTCTCCTCACCCCAGCTGCACAGCAGGATCTCGGAGATGCCGTCTCCCCCGATGCCCCTGAGAGGATCCCGGAGCAGTGCGCGCGTCCCTACTCCCGCCGCGTGAGGCGGGCAGCAGACGGGCCAAGCTCGCGGCTGCGATGTCGGCCGCGGCGGCGATGTGCGCAGCACTCCTCCTGAGCTGGGCTGGACCGCCGCCGGCCGCAGCCGCGCCCGTTCCGTGGACCGTCGTCAGCCTCACCTTCGACGACGGTCGCGACAACCAGATGAACGCCGCCCCCGTGCTCGCCGCGAACGGCGTGCCCGCGACGTTCTTCGTCTCATCCGGACTCATCGACGCGCCCGGCTACTTCACGCGCGCCGAGCTCGACGAGCTGGCCCGTGCCGGCCACGAGATCGGCGGGCACACCGTCAACCATCCCAACCTCGCCTCCCTCCCCCTCGACGAGGCGAAACGCCAGCTGTGCTGGGACAGGAACACACTCCTCACCTGGGGGTATGACGTGCGCAGCCTCGCGTATCCGTTCGCCTCCACCACCCCAGAGGTCGAAGCGGCCGCCGAGGAATGCGGCTACTCCAGCGCCCGCTCGCTCGGAGAGCTCCGCACCAGATTCGGGTGCGAGCAGTGCGCCGAGGCCGAGAGCATTCCGCCCAAGAACGCCTTCTACACCGAGGCGCCCGCGCAGGTCGACAGCAACTGGACCCTCGAAGACCTGCAGGACAGCGTCACGAGTGCAGAATCCGGCGGCGGATGGGTGCAGCTCACCTTCCACGACCTCTGCGAGACCGGCTGCAGCGAGCTCAACGTCACCCCGAAGCTCCTCGACGACTTCCTCAGATGGCTGACGCCCCGCGCCGAGACGAACGGCACGGTCGTGCAGACCGTCGGCAACACCATCGGCGGCGACGTCCGACCACGGGGCGACGCCCCGGAAGCAGCCCCAGCACCGCCCGGCGTCAACGCCATCAAGAACGCGGGCTTCGAAGGCGTCGACGCCGACGGGGTTCCTGCCTGCTGGATGGAGGGCAACTGGGGAGAGAACGCAACCGACTTCGGCACCAGCCGCGCCGCCAACTCCGGCGAGTACGCCGGTATCGTCGCCACCGTGAGACACGCCTCGGGCGACGCGAAGCTGCTCCCCCAACTCGACCTCGGGACCTGTGCGCCCACCGTCCTGCCTGGCACCTCCTACTCGCTCCGCGCCTGGTACTCCTCGACCGCCAAGACCCAGTTCGTCACCTACCTGCGCACTGCAGAGGGCAGCTGGGAGTACTGGACCGCGAGCCCCTACCTGCACGCCGCATCCGGTTTCGAGCGCGCCATCTGGATGACGCCGCCCATCCCGCCCGGCTACACGGGCATGAGCTTCGGCCTGAGCCTCTTCGAAGACGGCGTGCTGCGCGTCGACGACGTGGGGATGTACGCCGCCGGCGGCACCCCGGGGTCGCAGCGGATGCCGCCGGGCGCCGCGCCTGGCGGTATCCGGACCGGCGCAGCGGTCGCCGTATGAAGCGCGCCCGCCGAAGCGCCATCACGACCACCATGCTCCTGCTCTCGCTCGTCGGCTGCGCGGCCGCCCCCACCCCCGTGCCCGCCTCGCGGGAGCTCCCGAGCGGCCAGTACCCGTGGCACACGGACATCATCGCGACGACCTTCTGGGTTGGCGAGCTCTTCGACCCGAACGCGTCCGACGGGAGCCAGATGATCTCCACCTACGATTCCCGGTGGTACGAGTCGTATGGCGGCTGCGATGGCCTCCTCATCAACGGGCCGAACGAGACGAGCACCTGCCAGACCGAGCGACGCAGCGCCGACGACGACTACTTCCCAACGCAGATCACGCCCCTGCAGAATCCGTTCTACCTCGACCTGCCCTTCGACGACGTGCACAACGACGCCGCCTTCGCGATGCGCGGCGACGTCGTCCCCTGGGCGTCCGACCCCGAGTACGCGGGCATCGTCGACGACCGCACGGAGAGCCTCATGAAGAACCGCTGGGTGGTGCTCCACCGCGACGGCAGGTACTGCTACGCCCAGATCCAGGACGCGGGCCCCGCCCTCTACGACGACGCCGGCTACGTGTTCGGCGACGCCGACGAGCGCCCCGCGAACACCCGCTTCAACGGGGCGGGCCTCGACGTCTCCCCCGCCGTCAACGGGTGCCTCGCATTCGACTCTCTGAACGGCACGAACGACCGCGTCGACTGGGCTTTCGTCGACGCCGAAGAGGTGCCGGACGGGCCGTGGACCGTCACGGTCACCACGAGCGGCGTGCAATGAAGGGCATCCGGTGAGGTGAGCGGCATCCGCCGCACGCGCCTCACCGGATGCGCCGCCCCAGCTACGCCTGCACGGGCCTCACTCGGAGCCCGCCGAAGCCCCCGTCGACCGACAGGACGCTGCCTGTCGTCGACGCGGAGAGCGGAGACGCGAGGTACGCGACCGCTCCGGCCACCTCGGCCGGTGTGACGAGCCTGCCCGTCGGCTGGCGGGCGTTCATGGCGGCACGTTCCGCTTCCGGATCGGCGACGTTCGCGACCATCCGCTGCACCCAGGGCGTGTCGGTCGTGCCCGGTGAGACGGCGTTGACGCGGATGCCGTCGTGCACGTGGTCGGCCGCCATCGCGAGCGTCAGCGCGTGGACGGCGCCCTTCGTCGCCGAGTACAGCGCGCGCTGCTGGATCCCCGTCGTCGCGGCGATGGAGGTGAGGTTCACGATGGCCGCCGCGTCCGACTCGCGCAGCGCCGGCATCGCTGCCGCGCACACACGGGCGACGCCGCGAACGTTGACGTCGAGCACTCGAGCCCAGTCGTCGTCGCTCGAGTCCTCCACCGTGCCGAAGGCGCCGATGCCCGCGCAGTTCACGACGACATCGAGTCGCCCGAAGCGGTCGAGCACGGCCGCGACCCCGGCATCCACCGAGGCCCGGTCGGACACGTCGACGCTCACGCCGAGTGCCGGCCCTGCGACCGAGGCCCCGTCGAGGTCGAACACGGCGAGCTGCGCGCCGCGAGCCAGCAGCTCCTTCGCGACGGCGGCACCGATTCCGGACGCGCCGCCCGTGACGATCGCGACCCTCCCGCCGAACTCCCCGGCCCGTTCCGCACTGTCGTCGCCGCCGCTCACGCCGCCGCCCGAGCCGGAGCCCGAGCCCGAGCCCGAGCCCGAGCCGCTGCCGCCACCACCACTCACGCCGCCACCCCCTGAGGTGCCCCGGTGCCCTGACGGTCCCGAGACTCGCGCTGGAAAAGTCCCTCTGTTGCGGGAACTTTCCCCGAATGAAGTGAGTTCGCCATCCCGAAACCAGCGGAGGCGGGGGTCGGGACGGAGGCCGGGGCGGAGGCGCAAGGTGCAGCGGATGCGCCAGGGACCGAGAAGGACAAGTCGGGGACCGAGAAGGACAAGTCGGGGACCGACACGAAAGCGCCCCCGGTAACCGACTCACCCCCGACGATCGCGCCCACCCCACCAGACTCGGGCTGGAAAAGTCCCTCTGTTGCGGGAACCTTCCCCGAACGAAGTGAGTTTGCCATCCCGAAACCAGCGGAGGCGGGGGTCGGGACGGCGACGACGGGGCCGGTCACGAGGCGTCCTCGAAGCGCTGGCGGGCGGTGCCGAGGCCATCGATGGACAGCTCGACGACGTCGCCGTCGCGCAGGTAGGGGTTGCCGTCGATGCCGAGGGCGACGCCGGCGGGCGTGCCCGTGTTGATGAGGTCGCCTGGCTGCAGCACCATGAACTGGCTGAGGTACCAGACGACGTGGTTGACGTCGAAGACCTGGTCGGCGGTCGTGCCGTTCTGCCGCAGGACGCCGTTGACGCTGAGGCGGAGGCCGAGGGCCTGCACATCGGCGATCTCGTCCGGCGTCGCGACCCACGGGCCGAGGGGGTTGAAGGTCTCGCAGCTCTTGCCCTTGTCCCACTGGCCGCCGCGCTCGAGCTGGAACTCGCGCTCGCTGACGTCGTGGGAGAGCACGTAGCCGCCGATGACGGCGGCGGCCTCTTCCGGCGAGGCGAGATAGCGTGCCTCGCGGGCGATGACGATGCCGAGCTCCACTTCCCAGTCGGTCTTGACGGAGGTGCGGGGGATGCGCACGATGTCGAAGGGGCCGACGATCGTCGAAGGGTCCTTCATGAAGATGACGGGTTCCTCTGGGATGGCGGCGCCGGTCTCTGCCGCGTGGTCGCGGTAGTTGAGGCCGATGCAGACGATCTTCCCGGGGCGCGCGATGGGGGCCGCGAGGTCGAGGCCCTCGAGCTCGCGGCCGACGGTGCCGAGGGCGGCTGCTTCGAGTTCGCCGAGCTCGTCGTCGGAGCGGGCGAGGAGCGCGCCGTCGACCCGGTCGATGCCGTCGAGGTCGTAGACGTGGTCGCCGTCGACGATGCCTGGCACGACTCGGTTGCCGTCACGGCGCTGAACGAATCTCACTTGGGGTCCTCCTGGTGGTCGGTGGTGAAGCTTCTCGGGTCGATGAGTCTGTGCTCGGCGAGGTCTCGCCAGAGTTCGTCGGGCACGGCGACGGATGCGCGCCTGAGGTTGTCGTGCACCTGGGCCGCGTTCCGCATGCCGAGGGCGATGCCGGCGACGGCGGGGTGCTGCAGGGGGAACGCGAGTGCCGCATCCGGGAGCGTGACGCCGTGCCGCTCGCAGAGCTCGGCGATGCGGTGCACCCGCTCGAGCACCTCCGGCGGGGCTGGCAGGTAGTTGTAGACCGCGTCGGTCCCCGGGCGTGGGGTCGAGAGCAGTCCCGAGTTGTAGACGCCGACCGCGATGACGGAGGCGCCGGAGCGCCTGGCGGGTTCGAGGACAGCGTCGAGGCCCGGCTGCTCGAGGAGCGTGTAGCGACCGGCGAGCATGGCGACGTCGATGAGGCGCTCGTCGAAGAGCTCGCCGAGCTGGTGGGTCTCGTTGGTGCCGACGCCGATGGCGCCGACGACACCTTCGTCGCGCAGCTCGCGGAGCGTCACGAGGGCTTCGCGGGCGGCGCCCCCGCTGAACGCGTCGGGATCGTGTACGAACAGGATGTCGACGCGGTCGGTGCCGAGCCGTTCGAGGCTGCCCTCGAGGCTCTGGAGCACGCCGTCTCGGCTGAAGTCCCAGGCCCGTGTGAGGTCGTCGGGCACGACGAATCCGTCGTCGACGCCCGTCGGGTTCGGGTTGGGCACCAGCAGGCGGCCGACCTTCGTCGAGATGACGAGCTCGTCGCGCGGGTAGGCCGCGAGGGCCGCGCCGAGCCGCCGCTCTGAGAGCCCGAGCCCGTAGTGCGGCGCCGTGTCGAAGAAGCGGATGCCCTCCTCCCATGCCGCGGCGACTGCTCCTGCCGCTTCCTCGTCTCCCGTCTCGCGGTAGAGGTTGCCGAGGGAGGCGGCGCCGAAGCCGATGCGGCTCACTCGCACGTCCGTCTGGCCGAGGCGTCGCCGTTCGATGACTCCGCTGTGTGCTCGCGTGTCGGTGGGGGCGGTTGCTGATTCCAGAGGCCCGGCCCCGGTCCCAGCGGGGCCGTCGGCCGCGCTCACGACTCCACCCCGCTCATCCCGTAGACACGCTCGGCGGTGCCGGCGTCGATCTGCCGCTGCTCGTCGGCGCTGAGGGCGGCCGTGGCGGATCGATACGCGTCGATCCAGGCTCGGTAGCCGCCACGCGTGAGCCGCACAAGCGGCCAGTCGGAGCCGAACATGAGGCGGGACGGGCCGAACAGCTCGAGCGCGGGGTCGATCGCGCGCTCGATCGCCTCCTGCGACCAGTCGCCCCAGTCGTCCTCGACCGTGAGGCCGGACACCTTGGCGGCGACGTTCGGCAGCGCGGCGAGCCGCCGCAGGCCTGCGTTCCAGGCGTCGAGCTCCCCCGTCGACAGGGGCGGCTTGCCGAGGTGGTCGAGCACGAAGCTCGTGCCAGGCACTCGGGCGGCCAGCTGCGCCGCCTGCTCGAGCTGCCATGGCCGGATCACGAGGTCGAAGGCGAGCGACCGCGCACCCAGCTCGGCGAGACCATCGGCGACGTCGTCGCGCGACAGCCAGCGCTCATCCTCGTCGATGTGCACGGGATGCCGGATGCCGACCAGCTTCGACGAGCCTGCGTGCCCGCTGAGCGCATCCAGTTGCGTGCGCACGCCCGCCGCTCCGCCCCGCAGATCGACCCAGCCCACGACTCCGGCGAGCTCCGAGGTGCGCTGAGCCTCGTCGAAGAGGTAGTCGTTCTCGATGAGGGTTCGGTCGGACTGTACGACCACGGCGCGCGAGATGCCCGCCTCGCGCAGCTGCTCAGACAGATGCTCGCCCGAGAAGTCCCGATCGATGGCCGACATCGAGCGAGGGTCGATCCAGGTCTGCGGCACGAGCGAGCGGTCCCAGAGGTGCACGTGCGTGTCGACGGGGATGCGCGCCGCGAGCTCGCGGCCGATGGTGCCGCTGGGACCCGCATCCACTGCGGAGAGCGTCTCGCCGCTCATCCCTTCGTGCCGCCCGCGGTCATCCCGGAGACGAGGAAGCGCTGCGAGAACAGGAAGATGATGACGATCGGCGCAACCGAGAGCAGCGTCGCAAGGGCCAGCGTCGGCAGCTCGATGACGATGCTGGTGGCCGTCGTGGGGTTGAACTGGGGCACGTTCGAGAGCAGGTTGGCGAGGCCCACCTGCACTGGCACGTTCTTGCCACCGACCATGAGGAACGGCAGGAAGTAGTTGTTCCAGTTGCCCGTGAAGCTGAAGAACCCGACCAGGGCGATGACGGGCGCCGCGAGGGGCATCGCGACCTGCGCGAAGACCCGCAGCTCGCTCGCGCCGTCGATGCGCGCCGCATCCAGCAGGTCGCGCGAGACGGCCGTCGAGAAGTAGATGTAGGTCAGGTACACGCCGAAGGGGAAGAACGAGAAGGGCAGGATCACGGCGAGCGGCGACCCGATGAGCTTCACCGCGCTCAGCTCGAGGAAGATCGGCAGCACCAGGGCTGTGTTGGGGATGAGCATGACGATGAGCGTCACGAGCAGCAGCGCCTTGCGGCCAGGGAAGTTGCCGAGCGCGAGCGCGTAGCCGGCGGGCACGCTCACGATGAGCGTGATCACGAGCGCGCCGAACGAGTACAGAGCGGAGTTGCCGATCCACGTGAGGAAGATGCCGTTCTGGAAGCTGAACAGCTGCTCCCAGTTCGCGGCAAGCTGCTCGAACGAGCCGAACGACATGGGATTCTCGAGTAGCAGCGAACGCGCATCCTTGGTGCCGGCGAGCAGCAGCCACACGATGGGCAGCAGGAAGAACACGACAAACGAGGCGATGACGGCGCCGAGCACGATGCGCATGATCCACTCGCCCGGCGTCAGCTTGCGGGCGAGCGCCTTGGTGACGGGATGCGCCGTGTCCTGGTGCTCGACGTTCCTGGAGTGCACGGTGTCAGTCACGTTCGAACAGCTTTCCCTTGAGGATGAAGACCGTCGAGAGCGCGAGGGCGACGACGAGCAGCGTGATGGAGATGGCGGCCGAGCCGGAGAAGTCGCCCTGCTTGAACGCGTAGAGGTACGCGAGCTGGTTGAGCGAGTAGTCCTCTGGCACGACGCCTCGGCTGGCTTGCGAGAGCACTCGCGGCTCGACGAAGAGCTGCGTTCCCGCGGCGAGCGACATGATGCCCATGTAGGAGATCCACTTGGTCATCATGGGCAGCTGGATGTAGAGGGCGACCTGCAGCGGGTTGGCTCCGTCGACCCTGGCGGCCTCGATGACCTCGTTGCTGATGTTGTTGAGGGCGCCGTACATGATGACGATCCAGCTGCCCGCGCCGGTCCAGAACGCGATGACCGTGAAGACGATGGGCAGGTTGTCGATGGAGACGGTGCGGATGAGCGAGTCGTAGCCCATCGCGCGTAGCAGTCCGGCGACGGGGCTGACGGTCGGGTCGAGCAGGAACAGCCAGAGCATGACGCTCGACGCCCCTGCGATGGCTCCCGGGATGTAGTAGAGGAAGCGGATGCTCACGCTCAGCCACTTGGCGCGAATCGAGTGCACGATGATCGCCAGGAACGTCACGAGGACGATGAGGCTGATCAGCCAGAACACGATGTAGAGCGTGACGTGGCCGACGGCTGGCAGGAATCGGTAGTCGCCGAAGACCCGCACGAAGTTGTCGATTCCGACGAAGACGCCGTCCCTCGTGATGGACAGGAAGACCGCGTAGAGGGTCGGGATGATCCCGAAGGCGAGCAGGAGCAGGACGTAGCCGCTGATGAAGACGTACCCGAAGCGGGTCTCATTCGCGAGCGGATTGGCGGCGCGCTTGCGCTTCGCCGTGCGTGGTTTCTTCGGCCCCGCCGGGTCGGCGTCGCTCAGGAGAGCGGCGCCGACCGCGGGTGCAGCCTGGGTGGAGGTCATTCGGCGGCCGTGTACCCGTTCACCTGTGCTTCGTTGAGCACTTCGGTCTGCCAGTTCGGGAGGACCGACTCGATGGTCTTGCCGTCTGCGATCGCCGGCATGACGGTGGTCGCCCAGGCGGTCTCCGGACTGAAGCGCGCGGAGGCCCAGCCGCTCCAGATGCTGCCGCCGGCGTCGATCATCTGCTGCTCGAAGCCGTCGATGAAGTAGTTGGTCTCGGCGAGCTTGCCGAGCCATCCTTCGGCGGCGGAGGAGTAGGCGGGGTAACCGCTCGAGAGCTCGACCTGGAACTCGGGGGCGCTCACCGCGAACTCGAGGAACGTCTTGACCGATTCGAGGTTCTGCGTGTGGCTCGAGGCATACCAGATGCCGCCGCCGACGTTGCCGGTGGCGATCTCCTCACCCTCCCAGGCGAGGGGCGCGGCGACGCCGAGCTGACCTTCCGGGACCTGGAGGGTGCTCTGGAAGACGGCGCCCGTGTACCAGACCGGCCCGGGCATGACGACGACCTTGTCGGCGTACTTGGACGTGAACTCGGCGCTGAAGACGCTGTCCTGCACGATCGTGCCGTTGGCGATCATCTTGTCGAGGATCTTGGTGATCTCGACGGAGTTCGAGGCCTCCATGTCGGCGACGAAGGTGTCGCCTTCGGTCTGGAAGACGGGTGACTGCGTGCCCTGGTAGTAGACGTAGGGCATGAAGGCATCGCCGACGCTGCCGAGGATGTAGCCGGGGTGCTCTGCCGCGAGCTTGTCACCGAGCTCCCCGTACTCCTCCCACGTGGTCGGCACCTCGTAGCCGAACTGGTCGAGGAGCGGCTGGTTGTAGTAGGTGACGACCTGCGCGAGGTCGTTGCGGAGCCCGTACACGGTTTCGTCGATCGTCGAGGGGTCGAGGGCGCCTGCAGAGAAGCCGTCGAGGAACTCCTGGTCGAAGAAGCCCTGGTTGAGGGGAGCCGCGAAGCCCTGCCCGCCGCCAGGCGCGGGCTGCGAGGCCCACGAGGCGTCGTTCTGCTGGGTGGAGAACACCACGTCAGGCCAACCCTCGCCGGCCTGGTCCATGAGGGCGATGCGGGTCTGGAAGGTGCCGCTGCCACCCGCGTTGCCGTCGTAGACCTCGTACTCGATCGGGACGTCGGGGTTGGCTTCCTTGAAGGCGGCGATGGCTGGCTCGCGGGCCGCGTCGACCCAGACCATGATGGGGCTGTCGGCGAGCTGCTCCGCTGTCGCGAAACCGTACTCGCTGTTGATTTCGCCGCTGGCCCCTCCGGAGCATCCGGCGAGCAGGAGAGCTGAGGCAGCAGCTGCCGCGATGGTGGCGATGCGCCTGCTGCGGCGCTTCTGGGACGAATCTTGCAACATTGTGCGTCCTTTTCTGGTCGACGTCGTTGACGACTGCTGCCCGCAGGTCGGGGCTGATGCGATTACATCATACGTCTGACGTTAGAGCAAGGGATCCTGGTAGCGCTGCCAACAATTGGTACTATGTATCACCTATTGAAGATTCGACCGGGAGAGCAACGATGCTGTCAGCACATTACGTCGGCCAGAAGACCATCGAGATCCGCACGAGCACGCCCATTCCACCCGGCGAAGGAGAAGTGCAGATCGCCGTGGCCTACGTCGGGATCTGCGGTACAGACCTCCACATTCTGCACGGCGCGATGGACCAGCGCATCACCCACAGCGGCATCATCGGCCACGAGATGAGCGGCACGATCGCCGCCGTCGGCCCCGGCGTCGACAGCTGGGCCGACGGGGACGCCGTGACCGTCATGCCGCTCGCCTGGGACGGCACGTGCCCCGCCTGCCTCGCAGGCCACCGCCACATCTGCCAGAACCTCGACTTCATCGGCATCGACTCGACGGGCGCGCTGCAGGAGTACTGGAACGTGCCGGCATCCACCCTCGTCAGGCTCCCCGACGGCATGCCACTTGCGCACGCTGCGCTTGTCGAGCCCGTCGCCGTCGCCACCCACGACGTCCGCCGCTCTGGCCTCACGGCGGGCGACAAGGCCCTCATCATCGGCGGAGGCCCCATCGGGGTGCTCATCGCCACCGTCGCGCGCGAGTCGGGAGCAGAGGTCCGACTCTTCGAACTCGACGCCCAACGTCGGGCCGCCGCGGAGGCGCTCGGCATCGAGGTCGCGGACCCAACCTCCCCCGACGCCGCCGACGCCATCGAGACCTGGACCGGTGGGGCGGGCGCCGATGTGGTCTTCGAGGTCTCCGGATCCGCAGCGGCAGTGCTGACGTCGACGAGCTTCGTCAAGGTGCGGGGCACGCTCGTGATCGTCGCCATCCACCCGCAGCCGCGCCCCATCGACCTGCACCGCGTGTTCTGGCGCGAGCTCACCATCGTCGGGGCGCGAGTCTACGAGCGCGAGGACTTCGAGCGGGCCGCGTCACTGCTCGCGCGCGGCGTCGTGCCCGCCGACGCGCTCATCACCGAGACGGTGCCCCTGGACGAGACGGCGAAGGCCTTCGCGACGCTCGAGAGCGGCCGCGCCATGAAGGTGCTCGTCGACGTTCGCGCCCCTTCTCGCTAGCGCCCCGGCGGCCCCACCTGCGCCGGACGCCCCGGACCAGCGGCAGGATGACCGGCTGGCCGAGCAGGATCCCGAGGAGCACGAACCCCATCCCGAGGGCCTGCTGCCCCTCGAGCACCTCGCCCGCCAGGAGCGTGCCGAGCACGACCCCCGTCACGGGGTTGAGGAGGCCGATGAGCCCCGTCGTGCCCGCCGGCAGGTTCTTGAGCCCGCCGAACCAGGCGAGGTAGGCGAGTGCCGTCGAGAAGAGTCCGACGTACGCGAGCGCGGCGATCGCGGGTCCGTCATAGCTCGGCATGGGCCCTTCGACAAGGAGCGCGACAGGCAGCAGCACGAGGCCGCCACCCACCAACTGCCAGGCAGTCAGGGGCAGGAGGCTGACGTCGCTCCCCCACCGCTTGACGAGAACGAAGCCGAATGATGCGAGGACCATGGCCGCGACGGATGCGAGCACCCCGCGCCAGTCGATGGCGGTCGACCCGGCCGCCAGCATGAGCACCACCCCGAGGAGCCCGACCGCAGCGCCGGCGACGGGGAGCGCTCGCAGCCGTTCACCGAGCATGGACGCGGCGAACAGCATCATCACGATGGGCGAGACCGCCATGATCATCGAGGCGATGCTCGACGGCAGCAGCTGGGAGGCCACGTACACGAGCGCGAAGAACGCACTCATATTGATGGTGCCGAGCACCAGCGCGCGCCACCACCACGCCCCCTCCGGCAGCTTCCTGGCGATGAGCAGGAGCACCAGCCCTGCTGGGAGCGCACGGAGCACGGCGCCCCAGAGCGGCGAGTCGGCGGGCAGAAACGTTCCGATCACGGCGTAGTTGCTCCCCCAGGCGATCGGTGCGATCGCGGTGATGAGCATCCAGCGCCACTTAGCTTCCATGGAAGACACTCTAGCTTCCACGGAAGGTATGCTGTCAACATGCGAGCATCCGACGACCGCGTCACCCAGATCCTGGCCGAGTGGGAACGCGAGCGCCCCGACCTCGACGCCTCCCCCATGGGCGTCATCGGCCGCATCCACCGCATCGGCATCCACCTGACTGAAGAGCTCACGCGCGTCTACCGCGAGTACGGACTCGGCGAAGGCGACTTCGACGTGCTCGCGACCCTGCGACGAGCCGGCACGCCCTTCGAGCGCACCCCGAGCGAGCTCGCCGCGTCGACCATGGTCACGACGGGCGCCATGACAAAGCGTGTCGACCGGCTCGAAGGCGCGGGCCTCGTCACGAGAAGGGTGAGCGATGCGGATGGCCGAGGCCGAGTCGTGCAGCTCACCGAGCGCGGACTCGAGCTCATCGACGAGGCCTACACACGACACCTCGAGAACGAGGAGCGGCTCCTCGGCGACGTGAGCGCCGACGACCGGGCGGCCCTCGCCCGCATCCTCGGCAACTGGCTCGCCGAGGTCGAGAACCGCGACGCAGCGGGAGCGCGCCGCCCCGTCGGCTGACGCCCCTCGCCGCCGCCACGCAGCGACGGCCGGGGCGCGACCTACACTGACGACATGCTCGATCCGCACCGCCCGGACCGCCACCCCCTCGACGACGAGGGCGTCGACGGCATCGCCGCCCGCCTCTCCCGGATGATCCGCGTGCGAACCGTCGAAGACGCCGACGCCGACGCAGCCGACCCCCTCGCCCCGTTCGCGGAGTTCCTCGCGCTCCTGCAGGAGCTCTACCCGCTCGTGACCGCCCACCTCGAGCGCGAGCTCGTGACGGAGCGTGGCGTGCTCTACCGCTGGCCGGGCACCACCAGCCCCAGCGGGAGGGGTAGCGGCAGGGATAGCGGCAGGGACGGCGACGACGCGAGCAACTTCGGCGACGACGCGACCGCACCGGGCCCCCTTGTCCTCATGGCCCACTTCGACGTTGTCCCCGCCTTCGAAGCCGAGGGATGGACACATCCGCCGTTCGCCGGCGCAATCGCCGACGGCTCCGTCTGGGGCCGCGGCACGCTCGACGACAAAGGACCGCTCTGCGTCATCCTGGAGGCCGTCGAGGCACTGCTCGCGGAAGGCCACACGCCGCCGCGCGACGTGTACCTGTGGTTCGGCGGCGACGAGGAGACGCACTCCGGCGCCGCCAGCGCGGCCGCCGCACTCTTCCGCGAGCGCCGCCTGACACCGTGGCTCGTGCTCGACGAGGGCGGCGCCGTGGTGGATGCTCCCCTGCCATTCATCGACGTGCCCGCCGCCATGATCGGGGTCGGCGAGAAGGGCTCGGTCAATGTCATCCTCGAGGCGAGCGGCGATGCGGGGCACGCCTCAGCACCCTCCGGGCTGACGCCGACGGCGCGCATCGCGAGGGCGGTGTCGCGCGTCGAGCGACGCCCGTTCCCCGCCCGCCTGAACCCGGTGGCCCGTGAGATGTTCGCGACGTTCACACCACACGCGCACGACTCCGGCAGGGTCATCCTCCAGACGCTCACCAGGGCACCCCAGCTCGCAGCGCACGCGCTCGCCCGCCTCGGCGGAGACGCCGCCGCGCTCGTCCGGACGACCCTCGCGACGACGCGCCTCAGCGGCGGAACCGCCGACAACGTCCTGCCCGCGAGCGCCAGCGCCACCCTCAACTGCCGCATCGCGCCAGGCGAGAGCGTCGCCAGCACCGTGCGGCACGTGCGACGCGCCATCCGAGACCGGGAGGTGCGCATCCGCATCACCGACCCGAACGAGCCCACCACGATCGCACCGACGGACAACCCGCAGTTCGGCCTCCTGCAGCGCGCCGCGCGAGCCGCCTACCCGGACGCCATCGCGGCCCCGTACATCACGCTCGCCGCCACCGACGCGAAGCTCTTCCAGCGCTTCGCCCCCGCCACCTACCGTTTCGCGCCGCTCGCCATGGACGCGGCGCAGCGGGCCGCCATCCACGGAGTCGACGAGCGCGTCTCGATCGCGAGCCTCCACGCCGGCGTGAGGTTCCACACGACGCTGCTGCGCTCCCTCTGACATCCCGACACTGAGAGCCCCTCGAGGAAAGGCACCACCGTGCACCGTCTCCGCTCCACCGGCTTCGCCTCCATCGCCGGCATCGTCGGGTTCCTGGCCTTCGTGGAGTTCACGAGCGGGATCCTGCAGGGCTACTACACCCCGCTGCTCACCGACATCGCGCGCCACCTCGGCATCCACGACGCAGACGTCAACTGGCTCGAGGGCGCGCAGCTCATGCTGTCGGCGCTCGTCGTGCCGGTGCTCGCGAAGCTCGGCGACATGATCGGCCAGCGCAAGGTGCTGCTCGTCTCGACCGCGGTGACGGCACTCGCCTCGTTCGGCCTGGTCTTCGCACAGGAGTTCTGGATGTTCCTCGTCGCCTGGGCACTGCAGGGCTTCTACGTCATCTGGCTGCCCATCGAGATCGCGCTCATCTGGTCTCGGACTCGCGAACGCGCCAACTCCGCCAGACTCACCCGAACCTCCGCCGGCGTGCTCGTCGCCGCCCTGCAGCTCGGTGCCATCGCGGGCGCGCTCAGCGCAGGGGCGCTCGCCGAGTCGCTGCCGGTGCAGGTGCTCCTGCTGATCCCGGCTATCGCCGTCGCCCTCTGCTTCTTCGTGATCCTCTTCGGCGTCAAGGAATCGCCCAACCCGGTCGGCGGCAAGCTCGACTACCCGGGCCTGCTGCTCCTCAGCTTCGCCCTCATCTCGTTCACGGGCGGCCTCAGCCTGCTCCGCGTCACCGGCCCCGGCGACCTCTCCTCGTGGCTCGTCGTCCTGCTCGGCCTCGCCGGGCTCGCGCTCTTCGCGCGCGTCGAACTCGGACGACCCGACCCCCTCATCGACGTGCGCCTATTCCAGTCGTCGACCCTCTGGCCCGTGTTCCTCACGGCGGGGCTCTTCGGCGTGAGCGTGCTCGGCGCGCAGGCACCCCTATCGACGTTCGCGCGCACCGACCCGAGCGTGTACGGCTACGGGCTCGGCGCATCCGCCGGCCAGACGTCGATCCTCATCGGCTCCTACGTGCTGTCCATGGTCGTGGGGGCGCTGCTCTACTCGCAGGTCACGAAGCTGCTGGCACCCCGCGTCACGCTCATCGGGGCGAGCGGGCTCGTCGCGACGGGCTACCTCCTGTTCCTGCCGTTCCACGACGGCTACCTGCAGGCGGTCACCAACATGGTCATCGCCGGCATCGGCTCGGGGGCGCTTGTCGCCGCGCTGCCCTCGGCCGCCGCGGCTGCCGCACCCGCGACGCAGACGGGAGTTGCGACGGGCCTCACCAACTCAGTGAAGACGCTGGGCGGTGCGATGGCGTCGTGCGTGTTCGGCATCGCCCTGCTCGGCACGCTGGCGGATGCGCCCTCCGCCGAGGGAACAGCCGGGTCGCTTGCCGGGTACTTCACGGTGTGGACGGTGTGCGGGCTCACGGCCGTCGCCGCCGCGATCGCCCTCTGCTTCGTGCCGAAGGCCGCGTTCCAGGATGCGCCGGAGCGCGCCGACCGGCCTCCCGTCATCGTGTAGTACGGCGCGTCTCGCGCCCGCGGAGCCCGTTCGCAGCACGACGCGCCGCGAACCCACCCGCCTGGCGAGGACCCGCCTCCGCACCCTCAAAAAGGCCACTTTCGCCGCGTGTTGCGCGCCCACACGGGGTGAAACTACCCCATCTGGCGACGGCGGCGGGCGACGGCGGGCGGGCGACGGCGGGCGGCGCTCATCCGCCATGCTCCAGCCTCGCGCATCCATCCCGGTGCGCCACAGCCCCACCCAAGGCGCGGAGCTGCACTCGAAAAGGTCACTTTCGCCGCGTGTCATGCGCCCCGATGGGGTGAAAACGACCCATATGCGGGCGGATGGGCGAGCGGGCGGGTGGGCGAGCCGCGGGGGCGCGGAGAGCGGGGGCGCGGAGAGCGGGGGCGCGGAGGCGGAGGCGAAGGCGAAGGCGAAGGCGAAGGCGAAGAGACTTGTGGACCAATAGTCCAATGGCGGGTATATTCCGATACATGGCAACCATGACCGAGTCCACGTTCTGGATCCTCACCGCCCTCGCCGCCGGGCGTCAGCACGGCTACGCGATCATGCGCGACGTCGAGCGCCTCAGCGCCGGCGCCGCGAAGCTGCGCGCGACCACCCTCTACGCGGCCCTCGAGCGCCTCGAACGCGAGCAGCGCATCCAGAAGGCAGGCGACGAGATCGTGGATGGTCGCGCCCGCCGCTCCTACGAGCTCACCCCGCAAGGGCACCACGACCTGGTGGCGGAGACCGAGGCGCTGGCGACTCGCGCCCAGGTCGCCGCGACGGCGCTGAAGCGTGGCCCCTCGCCTGCCGTTCGCCCCTCCCCGGCTCTGCGACTCGGCCCCGCCTGGTGAGCGCACCCCTCAGTACCAGGTTCGAGCGCCTGCTTCGCTGGTATCCGCGGGCCTGGCGGGAGGAGAACGGCGACTACCTGCTCGCGGTGCTCCTCGAGGACGCCGTCGAGCATGGCAAGACGAAGCCGACGCTCGCGGACGCCTGGTCGATCCGCGTGCATGGCCTCGCCGCCCGGGCCACACCGAGGGCCACACTCGGTGTCGCGGTCGCAGCGCTGATCGTGAGCCTCATCCCGATGGCCACCATCTTCGTGAGCGCGCTCATGGAGCCGACCTGGCTGCGCCTCGGCATCGCCGGGGTCCAGGAGTTCTCCGGCCTGCTCCTGCTCTTCCTGACCGTCATGATGTTCGGCCGCCGCCACGGCGGCAAGCTCACCGCCCCTGCCGCAGTCTCGGCACTCGCGCTCTGGGTACTGCATGCCGCGGCCGCCGCGTGCGCGCGCCTGAGCTGGTCGATCGGATGGGAGGAAGCGGATGACAACCTGCTGCCGGGAGCGACGAGCACCTGGTTCGGAGACTCCACGTCGTTCTGGCTCGCGGTAGCCGGCGCGCTCGGAGTCGCTTCGCTGAGCGTCGTCTTCCGGGGCCTCCTGCGACGGAATGGTTCCGGCTTCGAGGCGTGGATCCTTGCCGGGATCATCTCCTCAGGCTGCCTCGTCGCCCTGTTCATCACCAGCATGATGCCGTCGATCATGCCGCTCGCAGCGGGAACCATGCTCGTCCTGAGCGTGATCGACGTGAGCAAGGAGACCGCAGACGCCCGAAGGTCGCGGCTCGCTGCTCGCACAGTCAGACCCGTGCAGCACCGACCCGCGCAGCGTCGGGCCCGCTTCGTGATCTTGCTGATCCTCGGGGTCCTGACCGCGCTGGCCGGCGCGTTCTGCGCCGCGCTGGCCATCGGCGGCAGCAGCTGGAGTCTGGCGTTCCGCGACTCGACACACGCTATGAACGTCGGGTTGGCCCTCGGCTGCCTCGTCGTGATTCCGCTCGCAGCCGTCGGAACGTGGATGCTCGCCCACCGGTTCGGAACGCGCTGGCTGGTCGGCGGCGCGTTCCTCGTGGCCGCGCTGCTGCTCGAGGCGGGCTCGCAGCTCGCGGGGGCAGGGCATCCGGCGCAGGAGCCGCTCTGGATGCTCGCAGCCCTCTGCATCGGCGCGGCCCCCACCATCCCGCTCATCGCGATGATCCCCGCATCGAAGCCCGTCAGCGCCATTCTCGCGGTCGGCGGGTCACTTGTGCTCGCCCTGACCGTGGGGCTCGGCGTGCCAGGTCTGCCGTTCATCGCGCCCCTCGCATCCGTCGCCGTCGCGTGCTGGGCTGCTGTTCACATCATCGTGGATGCGCGTCGCTCGCGCACCGACGCGCGGACCCCGAGCGCCGGAGCCGGACTCCAGCTGGCCGAGTCGCCCTGAGCACGCGCGCGCATCAGCCGCTTCATCCCCGCGCGCATCTGACCCCCTCGCGCATCTACCTACGACGCACCTCCGCGCCCTCCGCGCGCATCCGCTCCCGGCACACCTCCGCGCCCTCCGCGCCCGCACCCCAGCGCGGAGCTACCCACGAAAAGGTCACTTTGGCCGCGTGTTGCACGCCGCGATGGGGTGAAAACGCCCCATCTGACGGCGAATGGGCGGATGGCGGGCGGGCGACGCTCACCCGCCCTACTCCCGCCCCGCGCGGGCCCCGAGTACGCGCGCCGCAGCCGCTTCATCCCCGCGCACATCCGACCCGGTGCACCTCCGCGCCCCCACGCGCATCCGCCCCCTTGTGTACCTCCGCAGCCCCGCCCCAGCGCGGAGCTACCCACGAAAAGGTCACTTTCACCGCGTGTTGCACGCCGCCATGGGGTGAAAACACCCCATCTGACGGCGGATGGGCGGATGGCGGGCGAGCGGCGCGCATCCGTCCCCGGTGCACCTCCGTCCCCGGTGCACCTCCGCGCCCTCCGCGCGCATCCACCCCAGCGCGGATTTACCCGCAAAAAGGTCACTTTGGCCGCGTGTTGCACGCCGCGATGGGGTGAAAACGCCCCATCTGACGGCGGATGGCGGGCGGGCTCGGGACGGGCGCGGCCTCGCGGGCGGGCGGGCGGGCTCGGGACGGGCGCGGCCTCGCGGGCGGGCGGGCGGGCTCGGGACGGGCGCGGCCTCGCGGGCGGACGGGCTCGGCGTCGGGACGGGCTCGGCGCGGCCTCGCGGGCGGGCGGGCTCGGCCTCGCGCGGGGCTCAGCCTCGCGACGGCTGGGGCTCGGCGAGCGGCAGGCGCACCATGAAGCGCGTCTCGCCAGGGCGGCTGTCGACGGAGATCGTGCCGCCGTGCGCATCCACCACGCTCTTCACGATCGAGAGGCCGAGGCCCGTGCCGCGGGTGACCGGGATGGAACTCGCCTCGGTCTCGCCGCGCGTGCGCGAAACGTCGCCGCGCACGAAGCGCTCGAAGAGGTGCTCGAGCACGCCAGGGTCGATGCCTGGCCCGTCATCGACGACCCTGAGCACGGCGTTGCTGCCCTCGAGGCCGAGCGTCAGGGTGACGTTCGTTCCCGCAGGGGTGTGCGCGTTCGCATTGGCGAGGAGGTTCGAGACGACTCGGCGCAGCTGCGCGTCGACACCCGTCACCTCGATGGCGACGCCGGGAATGTCGAGGTTCCACCGATGCTGAGGCCACGCCGCGTGCGCGTCGCCGACCGCCTCGAGGGCGATGAGCGACAGGTCGACCGTGCTGTGCTCGACGTCGACGCCCTCGTCGAGGCGGGCGAGCAGCAGGAGCTCCTCGACAAGCGCGGTCATGCGGACGGACTCCGAGTCGATCCGCTCGAGCGCGCGCGCCGTGTCCTCCGGCAGGTCTGCGCGGCTGCGGCGCGTGAGCTCGGAATAGCCGCGGATGGAAGCGAGTGGGGTGCGCAGCTCGTGGCTCGCATCCGCCACGAACTGCCGCATCTTCGCTTCGCTCGCCTCCCTCGCGGTGAAGGCGCGGGAGATGTGACCGAGCATCGTGTTGAAGGCCTGGCCCATGCGCCCGACCTCGGTGCGCGGGTCCGCGTCGCGCGGTTCGACCCGCACGTCGAGGGCCGCGTCGCCCGAGGTGAGGGGCAGCTTCGAGATGCTGGTCGCGAGATGCTCGACCCGCTCGAGCGGGGCCATGGATGCGCGGATCCAACGCGACGTGAAGACCGCGGCGAGCCCCATGCCGAGGAGTCCGATGAGGGCGATCATGAGGCTGAGCGTCGTCGTCGTCGCGTTGACGTCGCCGAGCGGGAGGGCGATGACGACGCCGTACCCGGCTGGCCCTTCGCTTGCCTGCGCCCTGACCTCGCCGATGCCGAGGACGGTGACGGTGTGCGCCTGCCCGTCCTGCGGGACGCTCGCGAGTTCCTCGGCGGTGGCCGGGGAGATCAGCACGACCTCGCCGAGACTGTTGAGGGCGCCCGCCGAGATGACGGTGTCGTCGTCGATGACCGCGCCGACGGTGCCCTCCGCCTGGCCGGGGAGCTTCAGCACGAACGTCGCGTTCGGGGTGATGGAGAGCGGTCCGCCCGTGTCGCCGGGACCGGACGCGCCTTCGCGACCCCGGTCGCTGGCCGAGGAGAGCTGCTGGTCGAGCCGGTCGACGAGCACGTTGTGCAGCAGCGTCACGCTGACGGCGCCGATGACGGCGGTCACGATGACGAGCGTCGCGACGAGTCCGAGGACGAGTCGCCTTCGGAGGGTCAGCGGCGCACGCTCGCGCCTCCCATTCGCGCCCGACGGCGGGGCGTTCGGGGGGAGAGTTGCAGGGGATGCGCCTCCCGGCGCGCTCATTCCGTGGCCTTGAGCATGTAGCCGACACCGCGAACCGTGCTGATCATGGGCTCGCGGCCAGCGTCGACCTTCTTGCGCAGGTAGGAGATGTACAGCTCGACGACGGTCTCGCGCCCGCCGAAGTCGTAGCTCCACACGTGGTCGAGGATCTGCGCCTTCGACAGCACGCGGCGGGGGTTGCGCATGAGGAAGCGCAGCAGCTCGAACTCGGTGGCCGTGAGCTCGATGAGGTCGTCGCCGCGGCGCACCTCGTAGCTCTCCTCGTCGAGGCTGAGGTCGCCGACGCGCAGCACGGGGTCGTTGGCGCCGCCCTGCGTGAGCATGGATCGGCGGACGAGGCCGCGCACGCGCGCGATGACCTCCTCCAGGCTGAAGGGCTTCGTGACGTAGTCGTCGCCGCCGGCCGTGAGCCCAGCGAGTCGGTCGGCGAGCGCGTCCTTCGCGGTCAGGAAGAGCACGGGCAGCGCCTCGTCGTCGGCGCGGATGCGGTGCAGCAGCGAGAGCCCGTCCGTGTCGGGGAGCATGATGTCGAGCACGGCCGCGTGCGGCTTGAACTCGCGGGCGACCTTCACCGCGGATGCCCCGTCCGCGGCGGTGCGCACCTCCCAGCCCTCGTAGCGCAGCGCCATCCTGAGGAGGTCGGTGAGCGAGGGCTCGTCGTCGACGACGAGCACTCTGATGGCGGACCCGTCGGCCGCCTTGAGCATCGGGCCGAGTCGCGAGCTCGACTGATCGGTGGGAGGCATGCCCCTAGTCTCCTCCTTGATCTATGGAGGAGCTATGAGGCGCCTGAGCGCCGGGTATGGGGTCGGCAACGGGCGCGCAACGTTCCGGGCCGCATCCGCTCGCCCGCCCATCTGGTCAGCCGAACAGCGTCTCGCCGACGTACCCGCCCTCGCGAGCGCCAGGGGGAATCGCCCAGATGCCGCTGCCCGTGTGCTTGATGTACTCGTTGAGGAGGTCGGTGCTGAGCGACTGCTGCACGCGGATGAACTGCTCCGGGTCTCGCTGGTAGGACAGGAAGAAGAGGCCGGCGTTGAGGCGTCCGAGCTCGTCGTTGCCGTCGACGAAGTTGTAGCCGCGGCGCAGGAGCCGAGCGCCCGCGTTCTTGCCGGGATGCGCGAGCGCGACGTGGGAGTTCGCGTCGATGGCCGGCTGCCCGAACGTCGTGCTGCTCTCGGCCGCGAAGTCGGGTTCTGCGAACTCCTCGCCGCCGCTGAGCGGCGCCCCGGCGCGCTTGTCGCGGCCGATGATCTGCTCCTGCTCCTCGAGCCGGACTCTGTCCCACGACTCGATCATCATGCGGATGCGCCTGGCCACGAGGTAGGAGCCGCCGGCCAGCCAGTCGACGCCGTCGCCTGGGGCGACCCAGACGTGCTCGGTCGTGGCGCTCGTCTCCTCCGCCTTGACGTTCGCGGTACCGTCCTTGAAGCCGAAGAGGTTGCGGGGTGTGGCCTGGCTCGTCGAGGTCGACGAGGTGCGCCCGAATCCCAGCTGCGACCAGCGCAGGATGACGCGGCCGAAGCCGATGCGCGTGAGGTTGCGGATGGCATGGACCGCGACCTGGGGGTCGTCGGCGCAGGCCTGGATGCAGAGGTCGCCGCCCGAGAGCGCGCTGTCGAGCGCGTCTCCGGAGAAGCGTGGGAGCTGCGCGAGCTTCGCCGGCTGCTTGCTGGCCAGGCCGAAGCGGTCGACCCCGTCGCCGTCGACGAAGAGCGTCGGGCCGAATCCGAACGTGATGGTGAGCGCCGAGGGCGGCAGTCCGAGGGCCTCGCCGGTGTCGTCGGGTGGGGCGAGCGGCGACCCTCCGACGGCTCCGGAGGCGGAGGCGTCGAGGCCCTGCACGAGTCGTGACGACGCGTAGCTCCAGTCCTGCAGCAGCTCCGCGAGGTCCTCCCTCGTCGTCCCTTCGCGGACGTCGAAGGTCGCGAAGTGGATGCGGTCCTGCGCCGGGGTGACGATGCCGGCCTGGTGCTCTCCGTTGAAGGGGTACTGGGTCCCGCTGCCGGCGTGGGAGGTCGCGCCGGCACCGGTTGCCGCGGCGATCCCGAAGCCGCCGGCACCACCTGCGGCGATTCCGGCCGCTCCGGCGCCGAGGAGGCCGAGGAGACCGCGGCGGGACAGGCCGCGGGCCGGTTCTTCGACGTCGTGATCGTTCGGGGTCTCGCCTGCGCTCACGGGCAGCCCTCCTGGGTTGATCTGATGAGAGTGACCAGCTTGCGTGACCATCCGCGGGTGCTCACCGCGTTCGGGGTGATCTCAGGCCGATGGTCACGCAAGCTGGCCGGGTGCGCTGGGAGCGCGCTATGCCGGCAGCCCGAGCACGGTGGTCGTGAGCTGCGAGAGCGGCTCGGCGAGCGCGTCGACCTGAGTCGACAGCTCTTTCACCTGTTCGGGGGTGAGGTCGCGGTAGTTGGTGAAGCCCTCCTCGTAGCTGCCGTAGCTCGCGAGCAGGTCGTTGAGCGCGGTGAACTCGGTGCTGATCGAGTCTGCGATCGCGATGCCGTCCTCGCCCTTCGACCGGGCGACGTCCTCGACGATGCCGAACGCGACCTCCGCGCCCTCGACGTTCGCCTTGAAGTCGCTGAGGTCGGTGCCGGACCACCAGTCTTCCTCACCCGAGATCTTGCCGGTCGCGACCTCGTCGAGCAGGCCGATGGCGCCGTTCGTGATGTCCTCGATGGAGATCGAGAACTCGTCGCTGTTCACGAGGTCCGCGAGCTGCTGGATGTCGGCGACGAGCTGGTCCGCGTACTGCGCGCGCTCCGCCGTGGTCGACGGCGCCCAGTCGAGGAACGCGTCGGTGTCGTCGGAGTTCTTGTCACCGGGCTTCGGCTGCCAGAGGTCCTTCTCGATCCGGTGGAAGCCGGTCCAGTCGAGGCCCTCGGCGACGGCGTCGACCTCGCGGTAGTCGATCTTGGGGTCGAGGTCGCCGAAGGCCTCAGCGGTCGGCTCGATGCGCTCGTATGGCACTCGCGCGGCTGCGAAGAGCTCGCGCGCGGCCTCGTCGTCGCCCGACTTGTAGGCGGTCGTGAACTGATCCACGAGGGGGACGAGCTCGGCGACCTGGTTGCGCAGGTAGGCGGTGTAGCTCGTGACGGCTTCGTCGTAGGCCGCTTGGTCATCGGCGGCGACCGCGACTGCCTCGCCCGAGACAGAGAAGGCGGTCTGGCCGATGCCGGCCCCGAGCATGCCCGGCTTGCACACGGTGAAGTAGCTGCCTGGCTGCGCGACGACCGAGAGCTGGCGGCTCGTTCCTGGCGCGATGTTCTCGACCTCGCCGACGATGCGGAGTCCGTCGTCGGCGAGCAGGTAGAACTCGGTGACGCGTTCGCCGTCGTTGGTGACCTCGAAGGTGATGGGGCCGCTGGCGGCGGAGGCGCCGGAGACCGTGCAGTCGGTGTCGGTGCTCGAGACGGCGAGCGAGGAGGAGGCGTCAGCCGGCGCGTTCGGCACGCAGCCGGTGAGGGAGACGAGCGTGACGGCGGAGAGCAGTCCGACCGTGAGTGGCTTGAGGTGCATGGTTGTCCTTCTGAGAGGGGATGCTGAGGGCGGTGCTCAGCGTGCGGCGGTCGCCGCGGGCTGAGGTGATGTGTGGGTCGATTGGCGGCGGCCGGAGCGCGTGCGGACGGCGAAGAGCGCGGCTGTCGGGACCAGGTAGGCGAAGTAGGCGAAGATCTCGAGCTTCGTCATCTCGGGCGTGAAGCCGATGGTGCCCTTGAGGAGCGCCCCGAAGAGCCCGTCCGGCGGGATGACCTCCGGGATGCGGAACGCCCACGCGTTCTCGCCGAACCAGGCCTGCACGGCGGCGGATGCGCCCTCCGGCGCCGCGATGAAGGGGCCGGGCAGGACGGCGGCTTCCTGCAGGTCGTGGATGGCGTAGGCGACGATGCCGGCGGCGAAGACGATGAGGATAGCGCCGGTCCACGTGAAGAACGTGGAGAGGTTGATGCGCACGACGCCGCGGAAGAGCCCCCAGGCGAGGCCGACCGCGAGGAGCAGTCCGACGATGGCGCCGAGGAAGCCGAGCACCCAGCCGTCGCCCGAGCGGGTCGTCGACCAGACGAAGAGCGCTGTCTCGAGCCCCTCGCGTGCGACGGAGACGAAGGCGACGGCGACGATGCCCCATCCGCTGCCGCCGAGGTGCCGGTCGACCTGCCCTTCCAGCTCGTGCTTGAGGGTCTTGGAGACTCGGAGCATCCAGAAGACCATCCACGTGACCATGGCCACGGCGACGAGCGAGAGGCTGCCGCCGATGATCTCCTGTGCCTGGAAGGAGAGTCCGTAGGCGCCGAAGGTGAGGACGGCGCCGAGGATGAGTGACGCGACGACCGCGAATGCGACGCCGAGCCAGATGCGGCGCACGATGTCGGGACGCTGGATGCGCCTGGCGTAGGCGATGAGGATGCCGACGACAAGCGCCGCTTCGAGGCCTTCGCGGAGTCCGATGAGCAGAGAGCCGAGCATGTTGGGTTCCTGGGCGTGAGGGGGTACGGGCTGGCGGGCGTGAGGGCCAGCCATAGCCCAGGCGTCCATGCGCGGTAGGCCAGGTAAGGCTTACCTTTCGCGAAGATACACCCGTCTTCGGCGAATTGCCAAGTCCCCGATGCCGAGGATCGCGCACCCACCACGATCAGGCTGGAACGGGGCGAAAGGTCCCACCGAGACGACTCAAGTAGCGTGGGCCGCGGCCCGCGACACCGTCGGGTACCGGCAAGTCCAGGAGGAGCATTCGTGCAGACCATCGACATCACCCAGCTCGCGGCGCTCGGCGAGCAGGCCACCATCATCGACGTCCGCGAGCCGGACGAATTCTCGGCCGTGCGCATCCCCTGGGCCAGCAACGTGCCGCTCAGCGAACTCGTGGAGCGCGCAGGCGAGGTGCCGGATGACGGCCCGGTCTACCTGATCTGCGCCGCTGGCGTGCGCAGCGAGCGAGCCGCGGCCTACCTCAAGCAGCACGACAAGCCGGTCGTCAACGTGCTCGGCGGCATGTCGGAGTGGGCGGGCGCCGGACACACGGTCGAGCGCGGCTGATACAAGCGGCTGAGGAGCGCTCGCCGCCGAGTACCGAACGGCGACGGGCAGTTCTCCCCGTCCGCTCGGGTGTGCCGCGCGACGATTCTCGCTAGCGTGGGGCCACCTCGACTGGGCTGCCGCGGCGCCCCAGATCCACCGGCGATGGGAGTGGAGCGTGAACAGTCCACGGCGTCCTGCGCGCACCCGCGACGCCCCGAACCGGCTGGCCTCGCAGCCGAACACCGAGGCGCATCGGCAGGCCGAGCAGCAGCACCGGGCGGCGCAGTCCGATCCCTTCGGCCACACGCTGCCGCGGCGGAAGCCGGCCGTCCAACCGCCCCCGCTCTTCATCCCGGGCTTCCGGTACTACCCGCCGGTGTCGCGCATCCGCGCCGCGGGGTAGCACCGGGTCATCGCTCGTTGCTGGGCACGTGGGGCGACCGTGCCTGTGGATGACCGAGCGGATGTCCGAGGTCGCGCCTAGGGTTGCTTGCATGGTCGCAACGCACGAGACAGATGCCCCCGCTCCATCAGGGACCCTGCTCCAGCGCGCGCAGACGGTGCTCAGGGAGGTCTTCGGCTACGACGACTTCCGCGGCGATCAGGCGCAGATCATCGAGCGGTTGTGCGCCGGCGACGATGCCGTCGTGCTCATGCCGACCGGTGGCGGGAAGAGCCTCTGCTACCAGGTGCCCGCGCTGGTCCGCGAGGGCACCGGCGTCGTCATCTCGCCGCTCATCGCGCTCATGCACGACCAGGTCGGGGCACTCGAGCAGCTCGGCGTGCGGGCCGCGTTCCTCAACTCCACGCAGTCCATCGACGAGCGCCGCGACGTCGAGCGTCAGCTGCTGGCGGGCGAGCTCGACCTCATCTACCTGGCACCGGAACGTCTGCCCGTCGCAGCCGACCTCCTCAGCCGAACGAACATCTCGCTGTTCGCCATCGACGAGGCGCACTGCGTCGCGCAGTGGGGGCACGACTTCCGACCCGACTACCTGAACCTGTCGATGATCGCCGAGCGGTGGCCAGGGGTTCCGCGCATCGCGCTGACGGCGACCGCGACGAGCGAGACGCGGCAGGAGATCGTCGAGCGGCTTGCGCTCGACGACGCGAAGGTGTTCGTCGCGAGCTTCGACCGCCCCAACATCCAGTACCGAGTCTCCCCCAAGCAGACCCCGAAGGCGCAGCTGCTGCGCCTCATCCAGGAGGAGCACTCGGGCGATGCGGGCGTCGTCTACTGCCTGAGCCGCAAGTCGGTCGAGAACATCTCGGAGTGGCTGCGTGGGCAGGGCGTGAATGCCCTCGGCTACCACGCCGGCATGCCCGCCGAGACGCGGGCGAGGCACCAGTCGAAGTTCCTGCGCGAAGACGGGGTCGTCATGGTCGCGACGATCGCGTTCGGCATGGGCATCGATAAACCCGATGTGCGCTTCGTCGCCCACCTCGACCTGCCGAAGAGCATCGAGGGCTACTACCAGGAGACGGGTCGCGCCGGACGCGACGGGCTCCCCTCGACCGCCTGGCTCGCCTACGGGCTCCAGGACGTGGTGCAGCAGCGGCGCATGATCGCCGAGGGCGAAGGCGACGCGCAGCGCAAGCGTGCGCAGAGCCAGCACCTCGACGCGATGCTCGCGCTCTGCGAGACGGTCACGTGTCGCCGCGTGCAGCTCCTCGCCTACTTCGGGCAGCTGAGCGAGCCGTGCGGCAACTGCGACACGTGCATCTCACCTCCCGACTCATGGGACGGCACGATTCCCGCGCAGAAGCTGCTCTCGACGGTGCTGCGGCTCGACAGGGAGCGCAACGGCCAGGCGTTCGGCGCCGGCCAGCTCATCGACATCCTCACGGGGAAGACCACCGACAAGGTCACGCAGTGGAAGCACGACGAGCTGTCCACGTTCGGCATCGGCAAGGACCTGGGCGACACGGAATGGCGTGGGGTCGTGCGGCAGCTGCTCGCCGCGGGCGTGCTCGCGGTGCGCGGCGAGTACGGTGTGCTCGCGCTCACGAGCGAGGCCGCCCCGGTGCTGCGCGGCGAGCGTCAGCTCATGTTCCGCAAGGAGCCCCCGAAGGCGCCCGGCTCGAACGGGCGACGCTCGCGCGGCGAGTACTCGGGCCGCTCCGGCGGCGGCAGCGCGGCAGCGGCGGCCCTCACCGAGTCGCAGCGCGAAGTGTTCGAGCGATTGCGTGCCTGGCGGGCGGAGACGGCGAAGGAGCAGGGCGTGCCGGCGTACATCGTGTTCACGGATGCGACGCTCGCGGCTATCGCCGAGGTGAAGCCGCGTCAGCATGCGCAGCTCGCGGCGATCTCAGGCGTCGGCGCGGCGAAGCTGGAGCGCTACGCCGACGACGTGCTCGACGCCATCGCGGAGCAGTAGCGCCGCCGGAGTGCCCAGACGTAGACTGGTACCACATCTTGTACAAGAGGGGGACCCATGGCCATCACGACCAGCGAGGCTCGCCGAGACCTCTTCGGCCTCATCGAGCGCGTGAATCTCGACCATTCGGAAGTGGAGATCACGTCCAAGCGAGGATCCGCCGTGCTGATCTCGAAGGATGAGTACGACGCACTCATCGAGACGAGCTACCTGCTGCGCTCCCCGAAGAACGCCGAACGCCTGCTTGCAGCGATGCACCAGGCGCGATCAGGGCAGACCGAAGAGCACACACGCCACGAGGCATGACCGCTCGCCTGCTGACCTGGACCTCCGAGGGGCGGGAAGACTACCTCTACTGGCAGAAGCAGGACAGGCTGACCCTCAAGCGCATCAACACGCTCATCGATGACATCCTGCGCGCCGATCCGTTCGCGGGGATAGGGAAGCCCGAGGCTCTGAAGCATGCCATGGCCGGAGCCTGTTCTCGGCGCATCGATGGCGAGCACCGACTGGTCTACACGGCAACCGAGGAGTCGGTTGTCATCCTGCAGGCTCGCTACCACTACTGAGCACGATCACCGCTTGCCTCTCATGCTGCTCTCGAACCGCGCTCGTCTCGGACCGTGATGGGTTTTGGCGACCGTGATGGGATAAAACCCATCACCAGTCACCGAAACCCAGCACGAGCGCCCTGAGAACCCATCGGCGTCGCCGAAAGCCAGGTTCCTCACACGGTGAGCGGGGGCACGGGCTGCAGGTCAGTCAGCGCCCTGAGAACCCATCGGCGTCGCCGAAAGCCAGGCTCCTCACACGGTGAGCGGGGGCACGGGCTGCAGGTCAGTCAGCGCCCTGGTGACTCGCGGCTAGGAGAGTACTCGGTGCACGCGCAGCGCTTCGACGACCAGCGCGTGGTCCTCGTGCATCTCGAGGCCGCTCACGCCGACGGCACCAGCAAGCGTTCCCCCGATGCGGATGGGGAAGGCGCCGCCGGCAGCGGCGTACTCTCGCGGGTCGAGCAGCGAGTCGGCGGCGAAGTCCTCGCCGCTTGCCTCGTAGGTGTACCGGACCGTGAGGGTCGAGTGGCCGAAGTGCTCGACAACCCGGAATTTGCGGGCGAGCCACGCGTCGTTGAGCACTGCGGAGCCGGGGGTCGCCGCGTGGAACGCCCGCTGCCCACCCAGGACGATCGAGACGGCGACGCTGTGCCCGCGCACGAGCGACTCGTGGCGCAGCCACGTGCCGACCTGCCAGGCATCCTCGAGCGTGAAGCTCGGGAAGTCGAGTTCCCGCTCTTCGGCGCGCAGGAGCTGGAGGACGTCATCGGCGGGCAGGCCGACGTATGGCGGAGTGGGGGCGGAGCTCATGGTTCACCTCGGTGTGCGGAATGAGTGGGGTGCTGGGGCACGCCAACGTGCCTGCAAGCGAGCATAACCCTCGGAGGCTCATTTGTCATGACATATGAACATGAGCGATTTCACCCTCCAGTATGACGCGATACATCGCGAGTTGCTGCAGGCTGTTCGCATGCGCACTCTCCTCAACATCATCTGGCTCCTTCTCTCGGGGTTCTGGCTCTTCTGCGGCTACGTCCTCGCGGGCGTGCTGCTGTGCATCCCGATCGTCACCATCCCGTGGGCGATCGCCTCGTTCCGCATCGGGCTCTACGCGCTCTGGCCCTTCGGCCGCGACGTCGTCTCGCGACCCGACGCCGGAGCTTTCTCGTTCATCGGCAACGTCATCTGGTTCATCCTCGCGGGCTGGTGGCTCGCGATCGGCCACATCGTCTCTGGCATCGCGCTGTGCATCACCATCATCGGCATCCCGATGGGTATCGCCGACTTCAAGATGATCCCGATCTCCCTCTCGCCCCTCGGCAAGGAGGTCGTCGACCGCGACAACGGCCCGTTCGGCAGCCCGCGCCGCTGACGAGCCTCCCGAGCGCGCGAAACGGCCGGCACCCCACTGAGGGTGCCGGCCGTTCTTCGCGCTGCTCGCAGTGCCGGACAGTGGATGCTCGCGCCTACTTTGCGGGCACGTCCGGGATGTCGTCCTCGACTTCGCGGATGACGGCGATGTCCTGCGTGTAGCCGCCGAGCTGTTCGAGCTCGTGGGCGAGTTCTTCGAGTTCGGCGCCGCCGGCCATCTGCGCGGTGAGCTCGTCGAGGGTGATGTCGGCTTTGTCGTAGTAGCCGATCGACTTGCCGCGCTTGAGGAGCAGGAAGCTGTCGCCGACGGGGAACGCGTGGTGCGGGTTGTGGGTGATGAAGATCACGCCGAGTCCGCGGTCGCGGGCCGCGAGGATGTAGCGCAGCACCACGCCCGACTGCTTCACGCCGAGGGCGGCGGTCGGCTCGTCGAGGATGAGTGCCTTCGCGCCGAAGTACACGGCGCGGGCGATCGCGACGCACTGCCGCTCGCCGCCGGAGAGCTGGCCGATGGGCTGGTCGACGTCGCGAAGGTCGATGCCCATGTCGAGCAGCTCCTTCTTCGTAATCTCCTTCATCTGGTCGACGTCGAGGCTCTTGAAGGGGCCGAAGCCCTTCGTGAGCTCGGAGCCGAGGAAGAAGTTGCGCCAGATGGGCATGAGCGGCACGACCGCGAGGTCCTGGTAGACGGCCGCGATGCCCCGCTCGAGGGCCTCGCGTGGCGACTTGAGGTGCACCGACTCGCCCTCGATGAGGAACTCGCCGTCGGTGTGCTCGTGGCGTCCCGCGATGATCTTGATGAGCGTCGATTTGCCGGCACCGTTGTCGCCGAGCACGCAGGTGACGCGCCCCGGGTCGACGTCCATGTCGACGTTCTGCAGGGCGAGGATGTTGCCGTACCGCTTGCCCGCATCCCGAAGCGAGATGAGGTGCGTGCCCTGCTCGACGCGACCGGGTTGCTGCACGTCCGCCGCTGCTGTCTGGTTCGTTGTCATCACTTCTGCTCCGCCCTCTTCTTGACGACGAGGTTCACGATCGTGGCCATCAGCAGCATGAGGCCGAGGAAGAACTTGAACCAGTCCGGGTTCCACTGGGCGTAGACGATGCCCTTGTTGGCCATGCCGAAGATCAAGGCGCCGATGGCGCCGCCGATCGCCGAGCCGTAGCCGCCGGTGAGGAGGCAGCCGCCGATGACGGCCGCGATGATGTAGAGGAACTCGTTGCCGATACCCTCGCCCGACTGGACCACGTTGAAAGCGAACAGGTTGTGCATGCCCAGGATCCAGGCGCAGAACCCGACGCCCATGAAGAGCCCGATCTTGGTCGCCGTGACGGGCACACCGACCGCGCGGGCCGCGTTCTCGTCGCCGCCGACGGCGAAGATCCAGTTGCCGATCTTGGTGCGCATCAGGATGAACGTGGCGACGAGCACCAGCGCGATCCAGATGAAGACGGTGACGTTCACGTTGACGCCGAAGACGGGGATCTCGCTGGCGAAGATCGCCTTGGCCGATGCGAAGCCGTCCATGTCTGCGATGGCGGGGCTGGAGACGCCGCCGCCGACGAGTCGAGTGATGCCGAGGTTGAGTCCCGTCAGCATGAGGAACGACGCGAGCGTCACGATGAACGACGGCAGCTTCGTCTTGATGAGCAGCCAGCCGTTGATGAAGCCGACGACGAGGGCGAAGACGAGGCCCATGAGCACGCCAACCCACACATTGGTCGCGAAGTACCAGCTGAACAGGGATGCGGTGAGCGCCGAGGAGATGACGGCGACGCCGGCGGAGAGGTCGAACTCGCCGCCGATCATGAGGAGGGAGACGCCGACCGCCATGATGCCGATCGTGGAGGCGCCGTAGAGGACCGTCGCGAGGGAGGTGACCTGGGTGAAGACGGGCGCCGCGATCGCGAAGAAGACGAACACGACGATGGCGCCGACGACGGCGCCCATCTCGGGCCGGCCGAGGATGACCGACAGCGGCGAGCGTCTGCCGACACGCTCGTCGGCGCTCGAGGATGCGGGGCCGGCGGCGGGAGTTCGGGGCGATGCTGAAGTTGGTGTTGCGGTGTGAACCATGACTGCACTTCCTTGTGAGAGGTCGGGATGACCGCGGCTCGCGGCCATCCCGACCGTGGCTCGCTGGTTAGCGGATACCCTTCTTGGCCTCTTCGAGGACAACGGCCGCGTTGCTCTCGTCGATGATCGTCGGGCCGGTGAGCACGGGCTTGCCGCCACCGAGGGCGAACTCGCCGTTGTTCTGCAGCCAGAGCGAGTCGACTGCCATGTATCCCTGCAGGTAGGGCTGCTGATCGACGGTGAACACGACGTCCCCGTCGACGATCGCCTGCGCGAGGTCTGCGTTGAGGTCGAAGGACGCGACCTTGGCGCTGGAACCGGTCTCGGCGACCGAGTCGATCGCCGTGAGCGTGAACGGGGCACCGAGTCCGATGACGACGTCGGTGTCCGGGGTCGACTGGAGCTTGGCGGAGATGGTCGACTTGACCTGCGTCATGTCCGTCCCGGTCACGTACAGGATCTCGGTGGCTGGCACCTTCTCCTTGATGCCGGCGCAGCGGGCTTCGAGGCCGACGTGGCCCTGCTCCTGGATGATGCAGAGGGGCTTCGTGTAGCCGAGCTCGGTGATCTTGTCGCCAGCTGCCTGGCCTGCAACCACTTCGTCCTGGCCGATGTAGGTGAAGGCACCGAACTCGAAGGCCTCTTTGCTTCCGCCGTTGAAGGCGACCACGGGGATACCGGCGTCGACGGCGGCCTTGATGGAGTCTTCGAGTGCGTCGCCCTTGGCGATCGTGACGGCGATGCCGTCGACGCCCTGGTCGATCGCCTGCTGGATGAGCTGGGCCTGGTTCGGGGCCTGCGGGTCGGAGGAATAGAGCAGTTCGACGTTGTCCTTCGCCGCCGCGGTCTCGGCACCCTTCCGAACGATGTCCCAGAAGGTGTCTCCCGGGGCGGCGTGCGTGATCATCGCGATCTTGATGGAGGGCGTGTCTGCGACGCCCGCGACCGCGGGGTCTTCGGCCGTTCCGGTGTCGCGTCCGCCTGCGGAGGAGCAGGCGGTGAGCGCGAAGACCGGCACCATTGCGAGTGCTGCCAGGCCGAACATGAGACGTTTCTTCTTCACGAAAACTCCTTTGAATGCCGTGATGACGCCAGTTGGACGCTCGACAGGACAGCCGCTGGGGGACGGCGTCTTGAGGAACCCACGTGTGCTCGCTCGGTCATCCTTGTCCGAGAGCAACGAGCACGTCACTGACTTGTCATGACAATAGCTCAACAGGTGTATTAAGCAAACACTTTTTTGTGACGCGTCCATCTCAGCTTCGCCACGGCGCGAAGAGGTGGGCGATCGCGGAGCGACCGCCCACCCGAAGAGCAGAGGTGACTCCTACCCCACCGGCTCTTCACGCCCACTCGCGAGCGACCGCGTCGCGGCCTCCGCGATCGCCTGGGCCCGCAGCGCATCCCGCAGCGACGGCGACGGCGCGCGACCGTCCTCGAGTGCCGCGACGAACTCCGCGAGCGCGGCCGCATACGTGGGCTGCACGCGCTCGAACCAGCCGGCGTGCATCCCCGACCCGACGACGACGCCCTTGCCGTACCTCGCGACCTGACCTGCGGGGTGCCGCTTGGCCTCGACGAGCCCCTCCGAGCCGAACACCTCGATGCGCTCGTCGTAGCCGTACCCCGAGCGACGGATGCTGTCGATCTGCACGAGCGCGCCGTTCGCGAGCCGCACGGTCGCGATCGAGGTGTCGACGTCGCCGTAGTCGGCGACCCTCGGCTCGGCGAGCGCACCGCCCGCCGCGTACACCGCGACGGCGTCGAGTCCCGTGATCCACGTCGCGAGGTCGAAGAAGTGCACGGTCTGGTCGCGCATCTGCCCACCCGAGACCGCGATGTACTCGAGCGGCGGCATGGAGGGGCCGCGACTCGAGAGCTGCAGCAGCTCGACGGTGCCGATCTCCCCGGCATCCACGGTGCGCTTCAGCTCGGCGTAGTCGCGGTCGAAGCGTCGGTTGAAGTCGACCATGGCGGTGATGCCGGATTCCTCGACGTACTCGACCGTCTCGCGGGCGCGCTCCAGATCGAGATCGATGGGCTTCTCGCACAGCGCCGCGATACCGGCATCTGCCGCGAGCCGCAGATGATCGGCGTGCTTGTTCGTGGACGACGCGACGAGCACCGCGTCGACCTCTGCCGCATCGAAGAGCTGCTCGAGCGAGGACGCCGCAGCGGCGCCGTGCGAGGCAGCCAGCCTCTCGGCCCTCGCCTGGTCGACGTCGTAGACGAATCGGAAGTCGACGTCCGGGTTGGCCGCGAGACTCTGGGCGTGGACGGCGCCGATGAACCCGGCGCCGATGAGGGCGAAGCGCTGCATGTCACTTCCCTCCGGCTTCCCGCAGCTCGGCGTCAGCCGCAGCCACCTCGGCGTCGCGGTCGGCGACGCTCGCAGGCACGGTCCACGCTCCATCCGCCGCGTGCGAGGCCGCGACGGCCTCGACGAACTGCACCCCGATGAGACCATCGATGCCCGTCGGGAACGACAGCTCGCGGACCGTCGAGCCTCGCGCATCCCGGCGGGCCTCAAGCTCGTCGGCGAGGTCGCGGTAGAAGTTGCCGAACGCCTCGAGGAACCCCTCGGGGTGCCCGAGCCCGACCCTCGTGAGTCTGGCGGAATCCTCGGAGAGCGAGGCGAGGCCGTGCGTGAAGATCGTCGTCGTCCCCTCCAGATCCTGGAAGGTGAGGTGGTGCGGGTCCTCGTGCTGCCACTCGAGACTGCCCTCGTCACCGAACACCCGAATGCGCAGCCCGTGGTTGTGACCAGTCGCGGCCATGCTCGCCCAGAGGCGCCCGGGGGTCTCATCGGCGAGCCTGAGCGCCACCGTCGCGTTGTCGAAGACCCTGCGTCCCGGCACGAGCGTGTGCAGCTGGGCGGAGACCTGCTCGACCTCGAGGCCCGTGATGTAGCGGGCGAGGTGGTAGGCGTGTGTGCCGAGGTCCCCGACCACGCTCGGGAAGCCGGCGATGTCGGGGTCCGTGCGCCAGCTCGCCTGCTTGTGGCCGGTCAGCTCCAGCGGCGTCGCGGCCCATCCAGAGGCGTGCTCGACGTCGACGAAGGTGAGGCGCCCCAGGCGCCCGTCACTGACCATCCGGGCGGCCTCGCGCACCATCGGGTAGGCCGAGTAGCAATGGGGGACGGCGAGGATCGCTCCGCTCGCGGCCGCCAGCTCGACGAGCTCGCGCGCGGTCGCCGAGTCCTGCGTGAGCGGCTTCTCGCACACGACGTGGATGCCGCGTTCGAGGAACGCCTTCGCCACCTCGAAGTGGCTGTCGTTCGGCGTCGCGACGATGACGACGTCGACACCGTCCTCCCTCGTCGCCTCGACCTCCGCCATGTCCTGGTAGCTCGCGTAGCTGCGTTCCGGAGCGACTCCGAGCGATGCGGCCACCTCGGCCGACTGCTCGCGGTCGCGGCCGAAGACCCCGGCGTCGAGGGAGTATCGGTCGTCCATCCGCATCCCGAATCGATGCGTCTTGCCGATGTCGGCACCGATGCCGCCACCGACCATTCCTGCGCTCAGTCGGCGCGCGTTCTGTCTGCTCATGTCACCCTCGGTGCTCGTCTGCTGTGCCTTGTCGATCTTGGACAAATATGGATCGATGCAAATAGTTCCACACGATGCCAGGAAAGGCCATACGCTGGTGGCGACCAGATGCAGAGCACGGAGGCGACCTCGTGAGCGAGACCCCGAAGTCCCCCGCGGCACCAGTCACGATCCGCGACGTCGCCGAGCAGGCCGGCGTCTCCAAATCCCTCGTCTCGCTGGTCCTTCGCGATGCACCGCACGTGAGCGACGCGAGACGCCAGGCAGTGCTCGCTGCGATCGCCGAGCTCGGCTACCGGCCGAACGCGCACGCGCGAGGCCTCGCCCGCATCAAGACCAAGACCGTCGGACTCATCGTCAACGACCTCCGCAACCCCTGGTTCGTCGAACTCCTCGAAGGGGTTTCCGCCACCCTCCATGCCTCCGGCTACGCGACCCTCCTCGCCGACAGCCGCACCGACCAGCGCGTCGGGCGCAGCTCGCTGCAGACCCTCACGCAGCAGGGCGTCGACGGCATCGTCGTCATCGGCACCACCTCCGAGGCCGATGCCATCGCACGCATCGCCGACGACATCCCCACCGTGCTCGCCGGCACCCTCGACCCCGAGCTGCCCTCCGTCGACGTCGTCACCAACGACGACGAGGCGGGCGCCCACCAGGTGACCCGCCACCTCCTCGACCTCGGCCACACCCGCATCGCGTACCTGCAGGGCCCGGGTCGCATCAGCCGACTGCGCGAGCAGGGGTTCCTGCGCGCCATGACGGAAGCAGGCGTCGCCTCGAGCGCCGTCGTCGACGCAGGCGGCATGAGCGAGGAGAGCGCACATGCCGCAGCAGCCCGCCTCCTCAGCCGCTCGGCCGCCGAACGCGTCACCGCGATCTTCGCCTTCAACGACGCCTCGGCCATCGGCGTCCTCTCGGTCGCCGACACCCTCGGCCTGCGCGTCCCCGCCGATCTCTCCGTCGCGGGCTACGACAACTCCCCGCTCGCGAAATTCCAGGTCGTCTCCCTCACGTCCGTCGACACCGGCAACTTCGCGATCGGCGTGCAGGCGGGCACGTTCCTGCTCGAGCGGATGCAGCATCCCGTGCAGCTCAAGCGGGTGCAGCGGGTGGTCACGAGTCTCGCGGTGCGCGGGTCGACGGGCAGCGCCCCGGCCTGAGCCGCGAAGGCGAGGAGGCGCCAGCCCGGGCTCGCCGAGGCGCGGGGGTGCGGCCCTGCGGGATACTGGCCGGGTGACCCCGATCATCCGCGATGCCACCGTCGACGACATCCCCGCGATCACCGCGATCTACAACGAGGACGTGCTGACGACGACCGTCAACTGGAACGCCGAGACGGTCGACGACGACGACCGTCGCTCCTGGTTCGCGGGGCGCACCTCCGCCGGCCTGCCCGTGCTCGTCGCCGTCGATGAATCGGATGCAGTGCTCGGCTACGCGAGCTACGGCGATTTCCGCACCTTCTCCGGCTACCGGCACACGGTCGAGCACTCCGTCTACGTGCGCGGCGAGGCCCGCGGGCGCGGACTCGGGAAGGCCCTCACGCTCGCGCTCATCGTCCGCGCCCGCGACGCGGGCAAGCACGTCATGGTCGCCGCCATCGACGCGGCGAACGTGACCTCGATCGGCCTGCACGAGCGCCTCGGCTTCGCGCACGCGGGCCGCCTCGACCAGGTCGGCACGAAGTTCGGCCGCTGGCTCGATGTGGTCTTCTTGCAGCTCATCCTCGACGACGGCACACCGGCCGACGCAGGACGCACCTGACTCCGGGCCAAGACGAAGCCGCGCCTGACCAACATCAGTGCGAAAACGGCTCCACCAGGCTCCCCGGAAGCGCTGAGCAGCGATCCTGCACTCAAGCTGGTCACGAGAGCGCCGAACCGCTCGCGCCGGAGCGCCAGCGCGGTGCTGCCCCGCTACTCGACGACGACGCGGAATGCGGAGACGGCCGAGTCCACGGCACCGCGCACGTGGCTCCCCGCCGCCGCCGAGGCGCGGAGGAACTCGACGACCTCGACCGTGATCTCCTCACCCGGGAGGACGTTCGGGATCCCGGGCGGGTAGGCGGCGAGCGAGTCGGCGGAGATGCGCCCGACCGCATCCGAGAACGACACCGTCTCGGCGTCGGCGAGGTACGCGGCGCGGGGGCGGATGCGCATGGCCCCTGGCCCAGGCATGGGCGGGATCGAGGGGGCCGAGTCGCCCGCCGCATCCGCAGCAAGCGAGTCGGCGGCCGCACCCGCCGCGATCTCGACGAGCGCGTCGAGCAGGACTCGCGTGTCCGGCGTCTTGCCGATGCCGATGACCGCGACGATGCAGCTGACGGTCGCCATCTCGACCATCACGCCGTATTCGCGGGCGAGCCGCAGCCGCACGGTGTGCCCGTCGAGGCCAGTCGCGCGGATGTCGAGCGGGATGCGGAAGGGGTCGATCGCGACGGTCGACGGGAAGCCGCCGAACCCGTCGGAGGCCACCGGGAAGCGGCCGTCGGCTCGGAACATCGCCCTGGCGGCGAGCACGGCAGCGTGCGATTCCTCGAGCAGGTCGCGGCGCTCGACGAGGTCACGACGGTCGAGGTCGAGCGACGCGAGCAGCAGCGAGCTCTCGCTCGTGGATGCGGTCATGCGGTGAGCGCGCTCGACGTGCGGCTCGAGGGCTCGCGCGATGGGCCCGTGCCCGAGGTGGACGAGCGCGCTCTGCGAGAGCGAGGACGTGAGCTTGTGCGTGCTCGTCACGACGAGGTCGGCGCCGAGCCGAACCGGGGAGTCCGGAAGCTCGGGAAGGAAGCCGAAGTGAGCACCCCAGGCGGCGTCGACGATGAGCGCGGCGCCGGCCTCGTGCGCGACCTCGGCGATGCCGGCAACGTCGGCCACCGCGCCGAAGTAGCTGGGAGACACGATGTAGACGGCCGCGACGGCACCGCCACCGGATGCCTGCCGCTCGGCGAGCGCTTCGGCGACCGAGTGGGGGGTGACGCCGTGGGCGATGCCGTGCTCGAGGTCGACCTCCGGCAGCACGAAGCTCGGCGAGGAACCGCCGAGGATGATGCCGTCGACGAAGCTCGAGTGGGCGCTGCGCTGCATGAGCACCCCCTCGCCCAGTCCCCTGGCCGCGAGCGCGGCCATGCGGTTGCCCATCGAGGAGCCGCCGGTCAGGAACCAGGTCCTGGATGCGCCCCACGCGTCGGCGGCGAGCCGCTCGGCCTGCTCGCGAGGCGAGCCGTCACCGAGGTCGATGCCGTCGAGCAGGGGCGTCACGTCGAGTTCGAGGACGCGCTCGCCGAAGTACTCGGCCTGGCCGAGGCCGAGGCCGCTGGCGTCGGCGCCGTGCCCCGGGACCAGGAAGGCCGTCGAGTCGCGGGCAGCGTGCATCGCGAGCGCCGCCGCGTAGGGGGCGCCGGCCGTCTCGCGGCTCGCGCCGCTCGCCTCCAGCGAGCTCTGCCCCTGCACGTCAACGCTCGCATTCGCCGCGGCTCCGCCGAAGGCGTCTGCAGCGTCGTCGAGGGCAAACGTGGGGAACTCAGGTGCGTGCGTCATCCCCCTATCGTGGCACCCGGGCATCCAAGAGAGAATTGCAGGTTGCCGGGGGCGCTTCAGTCCTAGACTGAAGCTATGTATGATCGCCGATCCGCGGACCTGCCAGACTTCCGCGGACTCGCGGCGTTCGACGCAGTGCTCGCGGCGGGCTCCGTCTCAGCCGCGGCGACGGCACTCGGCTGGAGCCACCCGACCGTCGACCACCACCTGAAGCGCCTCGAGCAGCAGGCGGGCACGAAGCTCCTCGAACGAGGCCCTCGGGGAAGCGTGCCGACCGCGGCCGGCACCGTGTTCGCACCTCGGGCCAGGCAGCTACTCGAGGGCGGACGCCGAGCATTTGCCGAGCTCGACGCCTGGCTCGACGACGAGCGACGCCTCGTCCGCTTCGGCATCTTCCCCACGCTCGGCGCCCTGGTCGTGCCCGGCATCCTGAGCCGCGCCGAACGGGAGCAGCTCAGCCTCGAGCTGACCCTCGACGAGTGCGAGCGCCTCGGCCGACAGCTCGAGCAGGGGCGACTCGATGCGGCGGTCCTGTTCCAGGCGTCCGACCTGCCGACGCCGCTGTCCCCCGAGATCACCACCACGCTCCTCTTCGCCGAACCGCTCTTCCTCGCCGTGCCTCGCGAGCATCCGCTCGCGACCGCCGAGCGACGGCAGCCGGTCCGGGAATTCGGCGAGCTGCGCGACGACCGCTGGGCCTTCGGCGCCTCCGGTGGAGACACGCTCGACGAGGCGACCCGGGAACACTGCAGGAGGGCCGGGTTCGAAGCCAGCACGGGGATGCGCTCGGACGACTACCCCGCGATCCTCGGGATGATCGCCGCGGGACAGCTGGTCGCCGTGGTCCCCGCCTCGGTGGCGAGCTGGCACGACGACGCGGTGGCATTCGTGCCCATCGATCCCGCGACGCTCACGCGTGAGGTGGTGCTCGCGACGCGCGAGGAGCCACCGGCAGGCCTGCGCGCGGCCATCACGGAGGCACTCGAGGACCTCCACTCCCCCACGCCAGCTATCTGATGGCATCGACGCGGCGCCGCGCGTCACGGTCGGAAACCTCCCGAGCGCACACCCTAGGCTCGATTTGTTCTGACAAATGACGGAAGGCGAACAGTGACCAGCAACGTTCCTGCACTCGGGCTCAACGACGGCACCACGATCCCCGCGATCGGCTTCGGCACCTACCCCCACGCGGGCGAGGACTCGGCAGACCCCACGCGCGAGGCGCTTGCGCTCGGCTACCGCCTGCTCGACACCGCCATCAGCTACGACAACGAGGAAGCCGTCGGCCGCGGGATCCGGGCCTCCGAGGTGCCACGCTCCGAGATCGTCGTGACGAGCAAGATCCCCGGCCGCTTCCACGGCTACGACGAGACGCTCACGGGCTTCGACGAGTCGATCGCGCGCCTCGGCCTCGAGCAGCTCGACCTGCTCCTCATCCACTGGCCGCTGCCGCGCCTCGAGAAGTACGTCGACACCTGGCGGGCCCTGGTGCAGCTGCAGAAGGACGGGCGCGTGCGCTCCATCGGCGTCTCGAACTTCACGCCGGAGCACCTCACGAGGATCGCCGACGCGACGGGTGTCACACCTGCCGTCAACCAGGTCGAGCTGCACCCGTTCTTCCCACAGGCCGCGCTCCGCGCGTTCCACGCCGAGCACGGCATCGTGACGGAGGCGTGGAGCCCGCTCGGTCGCGGCGAGCTGCTCGAGCACCCGGTCGTCGCAGAGATCGCCGCCGCGCACGAGGTGTCGCCGGCGCAGGCGATTCTGCGCTGGCACGTCGAGCTCGGCTCGGTGCCGATCCCGAAGTCACGGTCCACCGAGCGCCAGGCGAAGAACCTCGACATCTTCGGCTTCCAGCTCGACGATGCCGAGGTGGATGCGCTCTCCGCCCTCGAGCGCGGACGCATCTGGGGCCAAGACCCGGACACGCACGAGGAGTTCTAGGCGGGAGCTCTCGCCGGCACCTCGCGGTGGCGCATCCGGCCGCCGCTGGCCAACTTCCGGGACGAGCCGCGGCCTCGGGCCGCGCCCGTCACTAGCTGCGCGTGCTCATCACGCAAGTTGGCCACTCCGAGGAGCGCGCCGAACCGCCGGGAACAGGTGTGGCCCGGTGCGACTCATCTCACGATGGGCGGCACCGGGCCACGATGCTGTGCGCCGGCGCGACGCGCGACGAACGCTAGAGCTGGCTGCCGCTGACCGCGAAGGTGTCGCAGGCGCCGGTGCCCTGCTCGTAGCCCGTGACGAACCAGTTCACGCGCTGCTCGCTCGTGCCGTGCGTGAACGACTCCGGGTTCACCTGGCCCTGCTGGCCCTGGATGTGGTCGTCGCCGACGGCTGATGCTGCCGACAGGGCGACGTCCACCTGCTCGCGTGACGGCGGCTCGAGGAGCGTGACGCCGTCGGCGGTCTCGGTGGTCGCCGCGGCGCCCAGCCAGGAGCCGGCGAAGCAGTCGGCCTGCAGCTCGATGCGCACGCCGTCAGAGGTCGGCCCTGTGTCCGTGCGATTCGTGTTGTCGAAGACACCCATCTGGTGCTGGATGTGGTGACCCCACTCGTGCGCGACGACGTACATCTCCGCGAGCGGCCCCTCCTTGGCACCCAGCTGCGAGGTGAGCAGCTGGAAGAACGACGTGTCGACGTACATGGACGAGTCGCCTGGGCAGTAGAACGGGCCGACCGCGTTGGACGCGGTACCGCAGGCCGAGCTCGTCTGGCCCTCGTAGAGGATGAACCCGGGCTGCTCGTACGTGACGCCGACGGCCGCGCTCTCGGTCTCCCAGAAGTCGGCAAGCGAGTTCTGCACGCCGACCATGCGGCACTCGATCTGCGCGTTCGCGTCAGCGCCGGTCTGGCAGGCTTCGAGGCCGGTGCCCTCGACCTGCTCCTGCGACTGCTGGCCCGTGTCGACGCCGCTGACGAGCCCCGTCAGGTCGACTCCGAGGAACTGCGAGGCGAGGAACGCCACGATGAGCAGGCCGATCGAGCCGCCGCCGATCGCGGCGGTCTTGGCCCCCCGGCCGCGCTTCTGCACGCCGCTCGTGTCGAGCTTCGCGTTCTCGTTGAAAGTCATGCGCGCAATCTACTCCGCTGGGCGGCCGGTCGGGGCGCTGTTCGGCGAGCGTTCCCAAACCGAGGCCGAGTGGCGAGCGGATGCACACGCCGACTGCATCCGCTCGCCCTCGGTCACGGCGCCCCGCGATGCGGTCACTCCAGGATGCCGACGACCTTGGTCTGCGTCATGTCCTCGTAGGCGAACCGGACGCCTTCGCGCCCCATGCTCCCGTACTTCGCGCCACCGAACGGCATCGCGTCGAAGCGGTAGTCGGAGGAGTCGTTGACCATGACGGCTCCGGCGTCCAGCTCGCGAGTCGCCCGCATCGCCGTCGCGAGACTGCCCGTGAAGACCGCAGCGTGCAGCGCGTACTCGGGCTCGTTGGCGAGGTCGACTGCCTCCTCGAAGGTGGAGAAGGACTCGATGACGACGATCGGTGCGAAGGCTTCCTCCGCCCACACGCATTGCTCGCGAGGAACGTCGGTGAGGACGGTCGGCGGGAAGATGTACCGTTCGGCGCGACCGCCGAGGAGCAGCTCGGCCCCCGCGCGAACCGCGGCCTCGACGGCTTCTTCCGCCGATCGGGCGGCGGCGATGCTGATCATCGGGCCCACGTCGGTCGTCTCCTGCCTGGGGTCACCGAAGGTGAGCTCGGAGGCGGCGGCGACGAACGCCGCGCGGAAGCGCTCGACGATCGATTCGTGCACGATGATGCGCTGCGTGCCGATGCAGTTCTGCCCCGCCGCCCAGAAGGACCCCGAAACGCAGCGTCCGACGGCAGCTTCCAGGTCGGCATCAGCGAAGACGAGCACGGGCGCGTTGCCTCCCAGCTCCATGGCGATCTTCTTGATGCCGGCGGAGGCGGCGATCGCCTCGCCCGTCCGGAACCCTCCCGTGAAGGACACCATGCGGACCTCCCTGGCCGAGACGAGCGCCTGCGACAGGCGACGGTCGCCGTGCACGGTGGTGATCACCTCCGCCGGAAGGCCAGCTTCGACGAGCAGGTCGACGAGGAGCCTGGCGGTCAGCGGCGTGAGCTGCGACGGCTTGAGGATGATGGCGTTTCCCCCGGCGATGGCGGGGCCGATCTTGTGAGCGACGAGGTTGAGCGCGTCGTTGTACGGCGTGATGGCGACGATGATGCCGAGCGGCTCCCGCGTGAACCATCCCGTGCGAGTCTCCTCACCTTCGTAGGCGTCGAACGGAATCACCTCGCCCGCGTTGCTGCGAGCTTGAGCAGCAGACAGCCGGAGGGTGTTCTGGCAGCGCGAGACCTCCTTGCGTGCCTGGCGAATGGTCTTCCCGGCCTCCGCGACGATGAGGTCGGCGACGGCTTCCGACCGGTCACGGAGGAGGTCCGCGGCGCGCTCGAGGACGCTCGCTCGCTCGTGCCGCGACAGGCACTTCGCCAGGAGGCTGCCGGCCCGCGCTCGGGCCAGTATCTCGGGGAGGTCTTCCGCGAGGTGCTGCTGGACCCCGCCGACGACGGCTCCATCGGCAGGGCTCGTGACGACGAGCTCCTCCCCCCGGGCCGCGAGCGTGCGGTGCTCTCTCGAGAGCGATGACAGGGCGGTCACAGCGTCGCCCCGAACAGCCCGACGAGCTCATCTTCGGGGGCGACGCGCTGCGACGCCGCCCTGTCGATGGCGACGAGGTCGGAGATGAGCGCGTAGGCCGTCTCCACTCGCCCTGCTCCTGGACCGGCCACGGTGACCTGGCCGAGCAGGTCCGTCGTGAACGTCACGGCGTTGGTCGGGCCGGTGATGCCGGCGAGTGGATGCTCCGCGCTGAGCGCGACGGGCCGCACGCGCGCTTCCACCCCGCCCTCTGCGGTGCGCGTCGCCGAGCCGACGAGCTTCCACCTGAGGCCCTGAGCCGCGGCTTCCACGATGTCCGCATCGGTGATGCCGGAGATCCCCTCCGTGACGATCTCGGTTGTCGGCACGTCGACGCCGAGGACCTGCTGCGCGAGGATGGCCACCTTGAGCCGCACATCCGACCCTTCGATGTCCGCAGTCGGGTCGGCTTCTGCGTACCCGAGCTGCTGCGCTTCAGCGATCGCGGCTTCGAGCGAGACGCCAGCCTCGCGACGGCCGAGGACGTAGTTGCTCGTGCCGTTGAGGATGCCCTCGACGGAGGTCACGGTGAGCGCCGGGAGCATCTGCTGCGCGAACCGGAGGATCGGGGTTCCGCTGAGCACGGAGCCCTCGAACTCGAACGCCAGCCCTCGTGTCGCTGCGAGCGCACCGAGCGACGCGGCGTGGAGGGCCACCGGCCCCTTGTTCGTCGTGGTGACGTGCTTGCCGGATTCCAGTGCCCACCTGACGTGGGAGGCCGCCGGCTCTCCGTCACTCGGGTTCGTGAAGGTGGCCTCGACGACGATGTCCGCCGTGCAGCCCTGGATGACCTCTCGATTGTTCGGTTCTGCCGATCCGCCTGGGAGGCCCCCGAAATCGGAGCCGCGGGGCAGCGCGAGGACATGTTCGAGGTCGATTCCGCCCGGCTGCACCAGCGATCCGAAGGCGAGGTCGGTGATGGCGACGACTCTGAGGGTGAAGCCGAGCTGGGCGGTCAGGCGTGCAGCGTCGTTGCTGATGATCTCTGCGAGGGCTCGGCTGACGCCGCCGAACCCGATGAGGGCCAGATCGTAATTTCTCACGGTGTCTCCTTGTGTGTTCTAGGTGCCCTCAGCCTGGGTTGCAGTGGCGGCAGCGCGATGCTGTCTTTTCGCTGCTCGTGACTGCCGTTCTGCTCGCCGCGCTGCCCATGTGCCTGACGCATGCTCGGACTCTTGTGTCGGCTCAGTTCGGCGAGATACTTGGGAATTACCTCCAGAGGATGCAATATAGGCATCAACGCGTGGCTATGTTGCACACTGCTCCTCGACCGCGACACAGAACTCAAAGGTGAGCCCATGTCCCCCTCAACGCACAAAGAGCTGCCCAACTCGCTCCCGCACACGACGTCGACCCAAGTGCCCCTGCGCAAGCTGCAGCGATCCATGGGCGCGCGTCACCTCGTCATGATCGCGCTCGGCGGAGTCATCGGCTCTGGCCTGTTCCTGAGCTCCGGCTACACGATCTCGCAGGCTGGCCCCCTCGGCGCCGTCCTCGCCTACGGCATCGGCGCCGTCGTCGTCTACCTCGTGATGACCTGCCTGGGCGAGCTGGCCGTCGCCTACCCGGTCTCGGGCGCCTTCCACATCTACGCGGCCCGGAGCATCAACCCGGCAACCGGGTTCACGACCGCCTGGCTCTACTGGCTCTGCTGGGCCGTCGCTCTAGGCTCCGAGTTCACCGCCGCTGGGATCCTCATGCAGCGGTGGTTCCCGGGCATCGACGTCTGGATCTGGTGCTTGGTGTTCGCCGCCGCGCTCTTCGGCATGAACGCCATCTCGGCGCGCGTATTCGGAGAGTCGGAGTTCTGGTTCTCCATCGTCAAGGTCGCAGCCATCGTCGTGCTCATCATCCTCGGCGGCGCGGCCATCTTCGGCTTCGCCCCATTCGGCGGCCCGGCAGCCGAGCACGGGCCCCTGTTCTTCACGAACTTCGAGACCCCGGATGGCCTCTTCCCGACCGGGATCTCCGGGGTGCTGGTGACCGCCCTCGCCGTCTTCTACGCCTTCAGCGGCTCCGAGCTGATCGGCGTCGCGGCCGGCGAGACGAAGGACCCGGCGAAGAACATCCCCCGCGCCCTCAAGTCGACGGTGCTGCGCCTCGTCATCTTCTTCATCGGCGCCATCACGGTCATCGCGGCCATCGTGCCGTACGAGGAGACCGGCGTGACCGACAGCCCGTTCGTGACCGTCTTCGAGTACATCGGCATCCCGTTCGCCGCCGACATCATGAACTTCGTCATCATCACGGCACTGCTCTCCGCAGGCAACAGCGGACTCTTCTCCTGCGCGCGGATGCTCTTCTCCCTCGCCGAGGAGGGGCACGCGCCACGGGCCTTCACGAAGCTCACCCGGCGAGGCATCCCCCTCACGGCCCTCAGCGTCAGCATGCTCGGCGGGCTCGCCTCGCTCATCTCGAGCGTCATGGCACCCGAGACGGTCTACCTCGTCCTCGTCTCCGTCGCGGGCTTCGCCGTCGTCGCCGTCTGGATGTCGATCGTCGCGTCCCAGTTCTTCCACAGGAGAAAGTTCGTCCGGGCCGGCGGCGACGTCAGCACCCTGGCCTACCGGACCCCGCTCTACCCGTTCGTCCCGATCCTCGCATTCGCACTCCTCAGCATCTCGATCGTGGCGATCGCCTTCGACCCGAATCAGATCGCCGCGCTGTACTTCGGCGTGCCCTTCGTCATCGCCTGCTACGTCGTCTTCTGGTGGCGATACACGCGCCGAGGCGCGAAACCTGCGCTCCTCGTCGACGAGGAAGCCGCGTACCCCGCTGAAGAGCTGGACACACCGAGGAGCCACACGTCATGACCACCGCGATGACGGCGGAGCCGGTCTGGGTCGAGATCAACCTCGACGCCATCCACCACAACCTTCGGGAGATCAAGCGAGAGCTCGACGGCGACAGCACGCTCTGCGTCGTGCTGAAGTCCGACGCCTACGGGCACGGCATCGATCTCGTCGGCCCCGCCGTCATCGCCCACGACATCGAGATGCTCGGCATCTCGAGGAACCGTGAAGCCGCCCAACTCCGCGCCCTTGGCTTCACGGGGCGTCTCCTGCGGCTGCGTTCAGCGCAGCCGCAGGAGATGCAGGCGGGCACCGCCTGGATGATCGAGGAATGGGTCGGCGGCTTCCCCCACGCGACCGCCGCGTCGGCCGTCGCCGTCGCCGCTGGGCGGAGCATCCCGGTGCACCTCTCCATCAACTCATCCGGGATCTCACGTGACGGCATCGACGTCTCCAGAGGCGCAGGACTGGCGGAGCTGCGCGCGCTCGCCTCGCTCCCGGGCCTCGACGTTCGCGGCATCGCGACGCACTTCCCCCAAGAGGATGCGGACGACGTCCGAGCGGGCACCGCACGGTTCGTCGCCGAATCCGAGGTCATCCGCGCAAGTCTGGCCCAGCGAGGCGCGCGTTCGCCGATCGATCGGCACTGCGCCACCTCCTTCGCCGCGTTCACGGTCCCGGAGTCGAGACTCGACCTCGTGCGGATCGGCGCGGCACTCTACGGCGACACGGCCGCCGACCCGAAGCGTTTCCGGACGGCGATGGCCCTCAAGTCGCGCGTCGCGGCCGTCAACGGCTACTCGCGCGGCGAGAGCGTGGGTTACAACCGCGCACATACGCTCGCAAGGGACTCCGTCCTCGCGACGGTTCCGGTGGGATACGGCGACGGCTACCCCCGTGACCTGAGCGGTCGAGCCGAAGTCCTCATCCGCGGCAAGCGCGCTCCCGTCATCGACCTGCTCGCCATGAACTGCCTCACGATCGACGTCACAGAGGTGCACGGCGTGTTCCCCGGCGACGAGGTGGTCCTCTACGGCCGACAGGGCGGCGAGGAGGTGACCGGCGCCGACCTGGAGCTCGCACACGGGCACCTCGCCGCCGACCTCTACACGGCGTGGGGAAGAATGCTCCCGCGGAAGGCCACGGGTGTGCACGCCCTGGAGCGTGCCACGACGCTAGGCTGAAACGTCACGACCACTGAGTTACCCAGTAGCCCCAAGAGACGGGAGCCTCGCATGCACCAGCAGTCGTCGCTCTCCCAGGGCCTGCAGCTGCTCGCTGCGGCGACGCAGCGCGAGGCGACGGGACGCAGCGCGTTCACCGTCTCGAGACTGGCCGATCACACGGGGCTCGAACGCAGCCGAGTGTCGCGACTCACTCAGGAGCTCGTCCAGTTGGGCATGCTCGAGAAGAACAGGGACCTCGCCTTCCGGCCGGGCCGCCGCCACTTCGAAGTGGCCGCAGCCCGCCAGATGCCGTGGCTCCGGGAAGCTCGTCGAGAGCTCCGTGGGCTCGTCTCCGCGTTCCAGGTGGATGCCCGGATCTCGGCGTCGCTCGGAGACAGGGCTCTGCTCCTGAGGTTCGAGTCGCCCGCGTCCGGCGCCAGCACCTCCGTCCGCCCGGGGATGGTGACGCCGATCTGGTGCACGGGAGCCGGCAGGGCGCTGCTCTGGGATGCGTCCACGGATGAGCTCCAGACGCTGCTTGGGAACGCGCAGTTCGTCGGAGTCGGCGGTCCGAGAGCCCCCTACTCGGTGGCAGACCTCTCCGAACGACTGACTCGCGATCGCGCGACTGGACATATCGACGCGTTCGAGGAGTTCGAGCACGGGACCTCCGACCTGGCCGCTCCGATTCGCGGCGAGGAAGGGGCCATCGTCGCTGCCCTGAGCTGTGTGTCGCGGGCACTCCCGGAGGCGACCCAGCCGCGTCTCGTCGCGGCCATGTCGGCGGCGGCCGATTGCCTCAGCGCGCTCGCCGCTTCTTGAGCATCGCGAGCGGATGCGCGCGGGAGCACGCGATCCTCAGCGTGCTGGAGCGGCGAGAATCGTGGACAGCGTCAGGGCGCAGTCCCGAACGGCCGCACCGAGCTCTGCCGTCTTCGGACGCAGCCGTTCGCGCGTGCCGACGATCTGCACGGCGGCGACCACCTCACCGCGGAAGTCGTACACCGGCGCCCCCACGGAGTACAGGCCAGGTTCGGCCTCCTCATCCACGATCGAGTAGCCGCGCTCGCGCGCAGCGGTGAGCCTCGCCAGGAACTCCCCCAGGCTGGCCGCGGCGTTCGGGCCCGCGGCCCGGAACTCGGTCGCGGCGAGCACCGCGGCGATCTCGTCGTCGCTGGCATCCCACAGCACCCCCTGCCCCGCGTCCGAGCAGAACGCAGGGTAGGGACGCCCGAGCCATGACCCGATCATGCGCGCAGCCGTCGGGAGCGCCTCCACGATCGTCACCGTGCTGTCACCACTCAGCACGCCGATGAAGCAGGCCTCGCGCGTCGCCTCGGCAAGCTCTTCGAGCAGCGTGAGTCCGTCAGTCTGGAGGCGACGATCGGTGAGCTCCTGAGCGGTGGCGTAGCCCCGCCAGCCGAGCTGGTAGCTCCGATCCTCGAGCCTCGTGACCGTCCCCTCCTCCGTGAGGAACTTGAGCGTCCGAGACACCTGCGAGCGGTCACGGTCGAGCATCGCCGCGACCTGCGCGACGGTCGCTCGGTGCGGGGCCACGCTCGTGAGGTCGGCGAGGGTCGTGAGCACGTCGAGCGCCCGCCCCATGCTCGAGTTGGAGTCCACGCGGCCAGCCTAGCGACGCTCAGTGGATGGCGAAGACGCGCGCCGGGAATCCGCTGCCGCCCAGGGGCTTGGGCCAGGTCGCGACCACGGCCGCCCCCGCCGCTGGAACGCGGTCGAGGTGCGCCATGAGCTCGATCTGCCAGCGGTCCTGCTCCAGCAGATACCGCTCGAGGCTGAAGTCGCCCACCGAGGTCGCGGAGCCGGGATCGGTGTCGGTCTGCTCGTGACCGACCGCCGCGACATCACGCTGGGTGACCAGGAACGTCAGCACTTCGCGACTCCACCCAGGCACGTGGCTGACCCCGTCAGCGCCCGCGTTCGCCATGGCCGACATGTCAGGCCACCGCTTGCTCCAGTCGGTGCGAAGCGCAACGAAGGACCGGGCGGGGATCCTCCCGTGCTCGCTCTCCCAGAGCTCGACATCCTGCAGCGTCGGGGTCGCATCGGGATCGACCGCCGCGCGGGCGCTGATATCGAGCACGACCAGGGGAAGGATCATCTCGTCGACGGCCAGCTCGTCGAGGCTCCGTCCGCCCCGTGCGAAGTGCGAGGGCGGGTCGACGTGCGTGCCCCACTGGCCGATGATCGAGTACCGGTGGGCCGTGAAGCCGTCGCCGCTCTCGAGGGAGAAGATCTCCGTCCGCTCTTCGTCGGGGAACGCAGGAAAGCGCGGCTGCCCGGCATGGAAGGCGTGGGTGAGGTCGGTGAAGGTGCGGCCGAGTAGCACCGAACGCAGCTGGGGCCACAGATCGCTGCGGGCGGCAGGAGGCTCGTCTCTGACGCGCGAGACGAGCGTCACGCCCTCGGTGACCTCGATGACCGGGACCTCCCACGGATGGACCTCGACGATTCGCTCGAGGATCTCCGTGAGTCGGTGGGAGCCCAGCTCGCTCTCGACGTGCGTCGTCACGGCGAGCGTCGGGGAGATGGTGCGCTCTCCCGCGGATCCGAGCGTCGGCTGAGCCCCTGGGCCGACGGTGAAGCCCTCGAAGCCGATCGACACCTCCGTCACCGTCTTGTAGTCGCCGAAGTCCCCGACCTCCGGGAACGACGAGAGGGCGTCCCTGAGGGGCCGCACGTCAGAACTGTCTGCGAAGACCGCGGCGTTGCCAGCGACGACCTCGGCGAACGTCTCGGGCCGCACGGGCCAGTAGATCCGGATCCTGCTTCGAACCGTCGTGCTGAGAACCATGGTGTTCCTCTCCTGTGACGCGCCATCGCGTCATTCTCGTCCCGCGCCCATGCCATATAACCACGCGAGAGTGCTAATGTCACACTCAAAGAGGGAGCAGACAATGACGATGCGACCACGTGACGACATCGACGCGCAGTTGCTGCGCGAACTCACGAAGAACGCGCGAACGCCGCTGGTGACCCTCGGCAACAAGGTGCGGCTCTCCAGGAACGCCGTCAAGCAGCGCATCGAGCGACTCGAGCGGGACGGCGTCATCGAGGGCTACACCCTGGTTCGGGGACACGACGCCGGCAGCCAGGAGACCCCGATCTCGGCGGTCCTGTTCGTGTACCGCTCCGACCGCATGCGCGGCTCCGACGTGCTCGCCGCCCTGGCACAGGTCCCCGAGGTCACCAGGTGCGACATCCTGACGGGCGACTACGACCTATTCGTCCTGCTCGAAGCGCGATCCGTCGAGCGCATCAAAGAGGTCTGGGAGAGCATCGCCGCGATCCCCGGAGTCTCGGACACCGTCACGTCGCTCTCGCTCTCAACCGCCATCCGCCGCTCTCCCCCAGCACCTGCCGGACACACACCGCCGCCCATCGCAGATGCGTGATGGGCGGCGGAAGGTTGGTCGGGCGCGCGCTACGCGTCGATGCCGGCCGCTTCGAGCGCCGCGAGCAGCGTCGGCAGCCAGGCGAGCGCCGCGTCGCTCGCCGTCTGGCGCGAGCTGGCGTCGTGGCGACCGTACTCGCCGACGCGCTGCGCGCCGAGCTCCGTCATGAGCCGGTCGATGTGCTCGCTCCCCTGGCTGTAGGTGTCCGAGTAGGTGGTGTCGCCCATCCCGAACATGCCATAGCGGTACCCGTCGAGCGCGGGACGGATGGCGTCGAGCTCCTCCCAGAAGGGCAGGGCACCGCTCGGGAGCTCTCCGTCGCCGTGCGTCGAGCAGACGAAGAGGTAGAAGGTGCCTTCCTCGAGCTCTTCCGGCTCGAAGACGGACATGTCCTCGACCATGACGTCGCGGTCCGGCATGGCGTCGGCGAGGTCACCGGCGACGAGCTCGGCGTTGCCCGACTCGGTGCCGTAGAGGATGACAATGCTCATTTACTGCTCCTAGGTGTTGCTTGCGGGGTGGGGGTCTTGGACACTCGCACGACCGGCCTCGGCGTGCGCGTCGGAGGAGTCGGCCTCGGCTCGGCCGCGTGCGATGCGCAGCAGCGTCTCGGTGTTCTGCTCCTTGGCTCGCACGCGCCCCGGGCCAGCCTGGCGCTGCTCGTGCTCGTCGATCGTGCTCCACTCGGCGAAGCTCACGGCGCTCTCGTCGAGCCGCTCGAGCAGCGCGGCCCGCTCATCGTGCGGTTCGTGCGCCGCGGATGCGAGCCACGCGTCGACCTCTCGCGCGACCGTCTGGCCCTCGGCGCGACTCTCGGCGATGGTGCCCTTGGGGCCCCGTCTCGCCCAGCCCGCCGCGAAGACATCGTCTTCGTGACCGAGGAGCGCGTGCAGGAGGTGCGCGTCGCCGCGGTGGAAGCCGACGGCCGTGATGACGGAGTCGATGTCGATGGATGCGGGCTCGGCGCTCGTCGAGGCGGCGAGCGCCTCAGACGCGCCCGGTCCGGCGAGCGACAGGCGGAGGATCTCGCCGTCCCGCGTGAGCGCCACCGGCGCGACACCGAGCCGAAGGCGCACCGTGACCCGCGGGTTCTCCGGCTGCGGTCGGTCAAGGAGGCCAGCGAGGGCGACAGCCTGTGCGGACCGATTCGACGTGTCCGCCAAAGAGCTGTCGTCGACACCGAAGGCCTCGACGCGGACGTCGTCGATGCGCCCGAGCTCGGCGAGCAGGGAGGGCGTGAACTTGGCGTCGTCGATGCCTGCCCGCCCGAGCACCTCGATGATCTGCAGACCGCCAGCTGCAGCGGCGAGCAGCGGCGAGTGCACGTCAGAGCCCTCGAAGTCGGTCTCGTGCTTGGCGAGCAGGCGCACGACGTCGATCGCGACATTGCCGTTCCCGACGACCGCGACCCGACTCCCCAGCTGCGGCAGCGAGATCTCGTCGCCTGGATGCTGGTTGAGGATGCGCATGAACCGACCCGCGCCGATGACCCGCTCGTCGTCGAAGCCAGGAAGCGGCAGCTCCGCATCCGCGTGCAGTCCCGTGGCGACGACCGTCGCGTCGAACGCGCTGCGGACGGCATCGAACTCGACGTCCCGCCCCACCTCGACGTTGCCGAGGAAGCGCACACCCGAGCGGGTGAACAGGCGATCGAACTGCCGGGTCACGGCCTTCGTGCCGACGTGGTCCGGGGCGACGCCGTAGCGGATGAGCCCATACGGCACGGGCAGTCGCTCGAACATGACGATCTCGACGTCGCGGCGCAGCTTGAGCAGCGCCTGCGCCGTGTAGCAGGCCGACGGGCCGCTGCCGATGATCGCGACGGCACGTCGGGGTTCAACGGTCATGCGGTGATGCTCTCCTCGACTCACGGGGCGCGGGAAACGCTCCGCCGAGTATCGCACCTCGACCCAGGCCGCCGCTTCAGGTTGGCGGGCGGCCGCGACTCGGCGTGCGACCGTCAGGCGTTGGCACCCGCCTTCTGCTGCTTGAGCTTCTCCTCAGCACGCATTGCCTTCTCTTCCACCGGCGCGGTGCCCGATTCTCGCTGCGCGCGCATGTAGGCGCGGGCTTCGTCTTGCCGCTCGCGCTCAGCGCCGGAGGCGATGGAGGCGCGGATGTGCTCTGGCCCGTAGCCGAAGGAATCGACGAGGTCAGCGGCATGCGGCCGCAGACGCGCGATGAGGCGCTCCCTGTAGGCGGAGACGGCCTGCGCGCGGGGTACGGAGAGCCGACCCGACATGAGGTACCAGGCGAGGTTCTCCTCGATGAGGCCCAGGCCGAAGAGATCTCGCAGCCACGTGAGCACCTGGCGGGTCTTGCCTTCCGGCATGGTGGTGATCGCGTCGGTGAACGCCTCCCACTGCAGGAGCTGTCCGTGCGCGCGGGCCGCTTCGATGAGCGTCGGCTGGTTGCGGTTGAAGAGCGCGGCCGCCTCGGCCTTGGACAGCTTCTTGGCGTTGCGCAGCTTGGCGGCGATCTCGGAGACGAGGGTCTCGACGCGCGCCGTCAGCAGCTCGTGCTGCGTGGCGGGCTGGCGCAGCCAGCCGACGGACCGCGCGCGGCTGCCGCGGTCGAGGACGATCTGGCCGATACCCCGGAGCCCGGAGCCCGAGTAGACGCGCTCGGCGGTCTGCTCGGCGATGATGCGCGTCACCTGCCCCCGGTCCGCACCCTTGAACTGCTCGGCGTAGTCGCTGAGCAGGCGCTTGCCGACAAGCTGCAGCAGCACGTGGTTGTCGCCCTCGAAGGTCGTGTAGATGTCGAGGTCGTGGCGCAGCTGCGCGACGCGGTTCTCGGCGAGGAAGCCGGCACCGCCGCAGGCCTCGCGGGCCTCCTGGAGGGTATCGATGCCGTGCCAGGTCGAGAGCGGCTTGAGCGCCGCTGCGAGGGTCTCGAGGTCCTCCCGGTTCTCGGGGGTGTCGAGCTCGCCGGAGAAGACGCCGTGGAACTGCTTGAGGAGGTTCTCGTGCGCGAAGCTGAGCGCATACGTGGTCGCGAGACGCGGGATGAGCCGCTTCTGATGCATGCCGTAGTCGAGCAGAACTGTCTCCTCGCCATCGCCACCCGCGAACTGCCTGCGCTCGTTCGCGTAAGTGACCGCGATCTTGAGCGCGACCTTCGAGGCGGCCACCGAGGCGCCGTCGAGCGAGACGCGACCCTGCACGAGCGTTCCGAGCATCGTGAAGAAGCGACGCCCAGGGCTCTCGATCGGCGAGCTGTACGTGCCGTCCTCGGCCACGTCGCCGTAGCGGTTGAGGAGATTGCGCCGAGGCACCCGCACCTCGGTGAAGTGAAGTCGGCCGTTGTCGATGCCGTTGAGGCCGCCCTTGACGCCGTCGTCCTCACCGCCGACGCCGGGCAGGAAGCCGCCATCGTCGTCGCGAATGGGTACGTAGAAGGCGTGGACGCCGTGCTTGACGTTCTTCGTGATGAGCTGCGCGAAGACGACCGCGGCCTTGCCGTGCAGCGCCGCGTTGCCGAGGTAGTCCTTCCAGGCCCCGCGGAACGGGGTGTTGATGACCCACTCCTGCGTGCCCTCGTCGTAGCTCGCGGTCGTGCCGATCGAGGCGACATCCGAGCCGTGGCCCGTCTCGGTCATGGCGTAGACGCCCGGCACCTCGAGGCTCATGATGCCGGGAAGGAACGTGTCGTGGTGGTACTCGGTGCCCAGGTGCATGACGGCTGAGCCGAACAGGCCCCACTGGACGCCCGCCTTGATCTGCAGGCTCGGGTCTGCCACCACGAGCTCCTCGAACGCAGCGATATTGCCGCCGTGGTTCTCGCCGCCGCCGAGCCGCTTCGGGAAGGCCAGGTTGACGGCCCCCTCCTCGACCAGGATGCGCAGCTGGCCCATGACGCGGTCACGATGCTCGGGCATGGCCAGAGCCGGATCGCGCCAGAGCTCGGGCCGGGCCGAGTTCGCTCGTGCGCGCAGCCGCTCTTCCGGCCAGGTGCCGAGCAGCTGCTGCGACAGCCAGCCGACATCGATGCGGCTCTGCTCGAGAGCGACAGGCTCGTCGAGTTCCGGATCGTTGATGCTGATGTCAGACACGGATGCTCCTTTGCAACGTTCGGGGGTGCATCCACGCTAAGACGGGCCACCGACACTCGCCATTTCCCAGTGGGAGGGCACGACAATCACGCGCCACTCGAGCCCCCGAATTGCACACTTCATACAACTCAGCGGGCCAAGCGTTAGCTTGACCCGCCAGAGATGTCGGTGAAACCGGTGCGATTCAGACCTCGGCTACCCCTTGAGGGCGTCGCTGAGCTTCACGCGCCCGCCGATGCGCAGGATCGAGTTCTCGTAGATCCGGGCACCGATCATGATCGACACGGCACTCGTCGCGATGAGGATCACAAGCGCCAAGATCGGCTCCCACCACTCCGCCTGACCGAGGACTACCCGGAGCGGCATCGCGATCGTCGCCGAGAAGGGGATGTAGCTGAGGATCGTCATGAGCAGCGCGTTGCTGTTGAACAGGATCACGAGCATGTACGGGATGAGCATGAGCATCATGAGCGGTGTCGTGACGCTGCCCACCTCCTCCTGCCTCGAGACCATCGCGGAGGCGCCGGCGTAGAGGGTCGCGATGAGCACGAACCCGAACACGAACAGCACGAGGAACCAGATGAAGCCGGGCCCGATGAGCGAGAACAGCGCGCCCTGCCCCGTCGCGGCGAGCGCTATCGCCGCAGCCGCAAGGATCGCGGCGACCTGGATGAGCGCGAGCACGCTGTTGCCGATGACCTTGCCCGCCATGATGACGCGGGGCGTGACCGTCGAGAGCAGGATCTCCACGATGCGCGACTGCTTCTCCTCGACGACGCTCTGCGCGATCGTGTAGGCGTAGCCCATGGCGGCCATGAAGTAGAGCACACCGAACGCGACGGCCATGATGTAGCCGAGCGCGGGGTTCACCTCGGGCGCCTGCAGCGAGAACGATGCCGGCACCTGGGCGAGCGCCATGGAGTCCTCGGTCGGAACGCCGTCGAGACCGACGAGGACGAAGGCCCCGTCGCCGAGGTCGCCTGCCGGCTGCCCGTCGCCCGTGAAGAGCTCGAGGCTGCGCGCGTCCGTCGGCGTCAGCACCGCGTACTCGACGTCGCCGTCCGTCACGAGACGGGCCGCCTCCTCAGCGGATGCGACCTCCGTCGTCTCGAGTCCGGCCGCTGCGGCCACGGACTGCGTTCCCGAGACGGTCGCCACCTTCGTCGCGCCGCCCCCGATGGCGTCGCCGAAGAGCGCGACGGCGACGATGCCGCCCGCGACGAGCAGCAGCGTGACGAGGAACGAGATCTGCTGGGCGCGCGAGCGGGCCTGCACGAGGATCTCGCGCTTCGCGATGAGCTGGATGCCCTTCGCCGAGCTCAGGCCGAACTGTCGCGGCGGCGTCGAGACGCCCCGCTGCTGAGCCTTGGTGTCCTGTGTTCTTGTCATGCGACGACCTCCCGGTAGATGTCGGAGAGCTTCACGATGTGGCGGCCGAAGCCGAAGACGGGGCCCCGGTCGAGTGCGGTGCGGAGAATGCGCTGCGCAGTCTCGCCGGAGTCAGCGACGAAGATCGCATCTCCCCGGTCGAACTCGAGCACCGTGATGCCCGGCTCGTCGCGCAGCCAGCCTGCGTCGCCCGCGAGCGAGATGCGGTGCATGCCCTCGGAGTGCCGCTCCTGCAGCTCGTTCCGGTCGCCGCTCGCCCTGATGGCGCCGCCCGAGATGATGACGAGGTTGTCGCTGAGTCGCTCCACCACGTCGAGCTGGTGGCTCGAGAAGAGCACGGGCACTCCGCGAGCAGCGAACCCCTGCAGCGTCTCGAGGACAACCTCGACGGCAAGCGGATCGAGCCCAGAGAACGGCTCGTCGAGGATGAGGATCTCGGGCTCATGCGCGAGGGACGCCGCGATCTGCGCGCGCTGCTGATTGCCCAGCGAGAGGTCTTCGACGTTGTCGCCCGCCCGCTCCGTCAGACCCAGATCCTCCAGGAAGCGGTCTGCGTTGCTCGCAGCCTCCCTGGCGCTCAGGCCGTGCAGCTCCGCGAAGTACGTGACCTGCTCCTTGACCTTCATCTTCGGGTAGAGGCCGCGCTCTTCTGGCATGTATCCGAAGCGGGCACGGTCGGTGACGGCGACGGGCCTGCCGCTGATGGTCACGACGCCCGAGTCCGGCTTGACGACGCCGAGGATCGTGCGCATCGTCGTGGTCTTCCCCGCCCCGTTGCCGCCGACGAAGCCCGTGAGCTTGCCCGGCTCGACCGTGAAGCTCACGTCGTCGAGCACCTTGCGGTCTCCGTAGGTCTTGGAGATGTTCTGGATCTCGAGCATCACCCCTCCTGTCTCGCGCGACGTCCGCCGCACCGTCTCTGCGCCCGTCCACCTCTGGGCCTGATGGAAACGCTACGGAGATCGGCCGCAGGAGGGATCGGCCGTGCGACGGAACTGCCCTCGCTCGGCGTTCATCCGCTCGGGTGAGGAGGTGGCGACCACGACGGAACCGGCGAGCCCGGCTGCGCGATGCCGCGCACCCGGCGGCGCACACCCGCCGCTATTCGACGGGGGCGACGACTCCCACGTTGTAGGCGAAGATCACGGCGTGGATGCGGTCGCGCACGCCGATCTTCGCGAGCAGGTTCGAGACGTGCGTCTTCACGGTCGCCTCGGAGACGAAGAGCCGCTGCGCGATGTCCGCGTTGCTGAGGCCCTCCGCGATGAGGGCGAGCACCTCCCCCTCCCGGTCGGTGAGGCTCGCGAGAGCGGGATGCTCGGCGGCGGACTGCGAAGCTGGCACGGCCTGGAGCGCATTCGCCGGCTGGAACGGCGCGCCCTCTGCCGGGTCCTGCAGCATGCCGGCGATCACGCCGCGGGTCACCTGGGGGTCGAGCAGCGCGTCACCGGAGTGGACGACCCGCACTGCCTCAACCAAGGTCTCCGGCGGGGAGTTCTTGAGCACGAAGCCGCTGGCCCCCGCGCGAAGCGAGTCGCGGACGGCGGCCTCGTCGCGGAAGGTCGTCAGCATGAGCACTCGCGGCACGGCCCCTCCGAGCTGCATGATCTCGCGGGTCGCGGCGATCCCGTCGAGGACCGGCATCTGCACGTCCATGCAGACGAGGTCGGGGCGGAGCTCGGCGACGACGGAGACAGCTTCGCGGCCGTCGGTCGCCTCGCCGACGACGACGATGTCGGGCTCCGACTCGAGAATGAGCTTGAACCCCATGCGGACGAGCTGGTGATCGTCGACCAGCACGACGCGGATCTTCTCAGACACTTGGCCTCCTTTGGCACCCGCCGGAGCGGTGTCGTTCTCGTGACCGTATCGGGGCGAGGTTACCGGGAGCTTGCCGATCGGTGCTGGGACACGGTCGCATGATGTCAGCCCTGCCGCTCGTAGGGGACGCGGAGGAGCACTCGGAAGCCGCCACCGCCCCGCTTGCTCGTCGTGAGGTCGCCGCCAGCGGCCCTGGCGCGCTCGCGCATGCCGACGAGACCCAGACCGCCAGAGCCGTTCGCGCCCCTCGACGCCGCGGCATGCGCGAGGGAGGCTGGTCCGTCATCGGTCACGTCGAGCTCGACTCCGCGCTCGAGGTAGCGGAGTCGCACGTCGGCGGGCGCATCGGGACCCGCGTGCTTCCGCGTGTTCGTGAGGGACTCCTGCAGCACCCGGTAGACGGCGATGCCGGTCAGGGGCGACACCGGCCGGGGCTCGCCGAAGGTGCTGAACTCCACTCGCATGCCGGCCCCGCGCAGCTCCTCGATGAGCGCTGGCACCTGCTCGATCGTGTGCGTCGAGGGGGCGGATGCGCCGGATTTCGCTCCGGAGGCACCGTCGTTCTCGCGCTGGCCGCCGTCGGCGGACTCCGCGTCCGCGTCCGCGTCAGCGCTGCGCAGCGTCGTCAGCAGCGAGTGCAGCTCGTCGATCGCGACTCGTGCGCTCTGCTCGACGCCGAGGAGCGCCTGCTGGGACTTCTCCGGCGAGGTCTCCGCCGTCCGGCGCGCTGCTGCTGCCTGCAGGCCCATGAGCGAGACATGATGCGCGACCACGTCGTGGAGCTCCCGCGCGATGCGGACGCGGTCGAGGCGGATGGCCTGCTCCTCGACGAGGCGACGCTCGTCGGCAAGCGCCGCCATGTACTCCTCGAGCTCGCGCGTGCGCTCCTCGAGCGCCGCCCGCTGGCCAGCCCTCCTGAAGTCGGAGTTTCCGAACCAGAACGCGCCGATGAAGTACAGCACGTTGATGAGCAGGGTGTAGGCGCCGAAGACGCTCGTGATCCAGTTCTCGCTGTCGCTGCCATCCGAGAACGAGAACACGAGCGTGGCGCGAGTGAGGGAGTCGACGAGCGCCCACACGATCATGCCGATCGTGATCCCGATGCGGAGCAGCGTCACCAGGGCACGCTGGTTGCTCCACGCTCCCGCGGTGAAGAGCACCAGGAAGTAGCCGATCTGGGTGACGATCGTGTCGAGGTACGTGAAGGCGAATGCCGAGACGAACGCAACTGTGCAGAGCACGAGCATCCACAACGGGAAGCGGCGCCGAAGCGCGATGGCGACCCCGTACATGGCGGGGACGAGGAACATGCCGACCAGCGCCGAGGCGGGGTCGGAATCGTGGAGGATCGCGCCGACCTCTGCCGGATCTGCGCCCTTGCGCAGCTCGAGCACGGCCCAGTTCGAGAAGGCCATGAGCGCGACGGCGACCAGCGCCACGACGATGTCGGTGCGCAGCGCGCGAGGCGACGGCCCCGGACGCCTCCAGTCGGCGGGATGCTCGGCATCGATGCCCTGCAGCCGCTGCCACAGCTCGCTGCCACGTGCTGACGAGATCATGCGGCCAAGCGTAGGTGCGGGCTTCGACATTCGGCGCGCGAGCGCATCAGTCGAGGAGCCCCGTCGGCTCAGCCGGGAGGCGGCGCCAGGCGGCGTGCAGCCAGATCGCGCCGACGACGCCCGTGCCGAGGCCCACGACCAGCTGCACCGTGCCCGTCGGGCTCGCACCGGTGATGGCGAGCACTCCGGTGAGGAGCAGGCCCGTGACCGCAAGCACCGACAGGATGCTGCCCGCCGTGCGGGCCCCCTCCGCGCGCTTCCGCCTCGGCGAGCCGAGCAGCTTCCAGATCGCACCGTAGCCGACCACGACGACGACGAGCGTGACCGCGAAGCTCAGCACGCTCGCTGAGCGGAACTCGGCCTCCTGCTGCCAGTTGGCGAGCGCGCCGGCTGCGATCATCACGGCGAGCAGAATCGTGAGCTTGCGCAGCCTCGAGACCCGGGACGGCGTGAGCGCGCGCTCTGGCTCAGCGTCGCGCGCGACGTCGTAGCCCGGGCGTGGTTCTTCGAACGGGGTGGAGTCAGGCATGACCCAAGCCTCCCACGTCGAGCACCCGCGGCCGTGTCCGTCCCGTCACAGAACGGATTCGAACACCTGGATGCGCGTCCAGCTTCGCCAGCGATCGACGTGAGCTGAGAGCCCTCCCTGCCTCGCTGAGCTCAGGCGTCGAGGCTCGGCGCTGCTCCGGTGGTCCGCGTGCGGAGCCTCCGCGCGCGCTGCACGAGCACGTCGTCCTCGGCGCCGGCACCCGCGAGCGCCTGGAGCGCACCGGCGAGTGCATCCGCACCGGCCTCGTTCGCGGCCGCGTCGTCGGCGATGAGCTCGATGAGCAGCGACGTCGCACGCGACAGGTTCTTCGCGCCGGCGTACCGCGGCAGGCAGGCCTCGTTGACCTCCGCGAGGCGCTGCGCGAGGGCGTGGAAGCGCATCAGGTGGCAGCGCTCGTGCGCCACGACGGCCTCGAGCTGCTCGCGCGTCAGCAGTTCCACGAGGCCGCTCGACACGATGACGACCGGCGCACGCCCCGCGGCCGCGAGAGCGTGGGGCACTGGCGAGTCGACGAAGCGCACGAGCGCTCCGCCGATTCGCTCGTCCCGGTAGGACAGCACGCGCGCGGCGTCTCGGAGCTCGTCGTTCGCGCGACGGCCGTCGGCGAAGGCGCGACCGGACCGGCGCGTCATGATGAAGCCCCAGCCGAACATCGCGATCAGGCCGGCGCTCGCGAAGACGGAGGCGAGTGCGATCTCGAATCCGCTCAGCCAGCTTCCCTCATCGTGCTCCCAGGTGAGCACCGCGACGACCGAGAGGGCGACGGCCGCGAGCAGGGCGAGCGAACCGCCGACGACTGCCCCGTGCCAGAGGCCGAGGGCGAGCTGCGGGTGTCGCACCTGCCAGGTGCCGCGCGTCAGCAGCGAGGGTGCGGCGAGCATCGTGAACACCGCGAACACGAGGCACACGAGGGCAGGGATGATCCACATCGGAGATCACTCGCGCTCGGGCAGCACGCCCGAACGCCCTCTCGGAGCCATGGTGAAGGCCAGTCCGGCTCCGGCTAGCTGGCCGTGGCGGCCTCGGAGGCCGCGGCAGGCGCGTGCTGGAGGGCGGCACGCAGCAGGTCGGCGTCGCGGGCGTCGAGGTTGCCGGCGAACTTCAGCAGTGCGGCCTCGCGGCCGTCGATGGTCTTGAGGGCGTTGAGCATGGCTCGAGACGCGTGCTCCGCCTCGCTCTGCGTGGCAGCGAAGCGGATGCCCCGCTGCTCGTGGCCGACACGGGCGACATCGCCCTTGGCCCTGAGCCGGTCGAGGGCTGTGAGAATGGTCGTGGAGGCGGGAACCCGGCCCGGGAAGCGGTCCTGGATCTCGCGCGCGGTGAGGGGTTCCGCCGCTGCCCAGAGGAGCCGGAGCACGACGAGTTCGAGCTCACCCCGCGCTCGAGTGCGAGTTCCTGGCATTGTGCTGCTCCAATTCTTGTCGCGGTGGTGCCATGGGGAGCGTCACCCAGGCATCCGCGAATCTCCAGGCTATCAAGCCCGGCGGCCTGTCGCGCGACTCGCTCTACATTTTGTAGACTTGGGTCAGCCCGTGAGCCCAGCGGGACCGTATCCCGCTGAGGGAAGGCGTGGAGCCCAATGAGAACCGTCAGCACTCGTCTGCTCATGAGCTGTGCCGCGATCGGCGTCGCCGGCGGCGTGGTGTTCACCGTCAACGCCTACATCGGCGGCGCGGTCTCGAACCTGCTCCCGCTGGTCTACGGGCTCACGATCGGCCTCTACTTCATTCCGGGGGCCTTGGCCCAGGCGCTCTACCGTCGGCCTTGGGTCGGCCTCATCACCTCTGCCCTCGCCGGGCTCGTCGCGAGCCCGTTCCAGCCGATCGCCTTCGGGGCGTTCCTCATCGGCCTCGGCATCGGCGTCCTGCAGGAGCTGCCGTTCCTCATCACCCGGTATCGGCGCTGGCAGGCCTGGCTGTTCCTCGCGGGTGCGGCCTTCGCCGGCCTCATCATGACCGCGGCCGCGTTCCGCATCCTCGGGGGCGGCGACTACGACGTGCTCGGCACGGTGCTGCTCATCGGCAGCTTCTTCATCTCGCCTCCGCTCTGCACCATGATCGCCGTATGGCTCGCGAAGCAGCTCGAACGAGCGGGCATCGGCCGCGACCTGCGCCTCGCCGAAGACCGCAGAGCAGCCAGGTGACGACCCCGCTCCTGCGAGTCGAGCACCTCTCCGTCACCCACTTCGACGCTCCGGCCGCGCGCCCCCACGACGTCTCCTTCTCGATATCGCGCGGCGAGGCCGTCCTGCTGCTCGGCCCGTCCGGCTGCGGGAAGTCGACTCTCGCGAGAGCACTCAACGGGCTCATCCCCCAGTCCCTCGGAGCCGAGGTGGCTGGCCGCGTCCTGCTCGCCGAAGCGGAGCCAGATCCGGAGCCCGCTTCTCCTCAGCAGTCGGACCCGAGCGCCGACTCCGAACCTGGCTCCGGGTGGCAGGATGTCGCCGAGCTCGGCGTCGCAGCTGCCAGCCAGCAGGTCGCTATGGTGTTCCAGGATGCGGATGCCCAGATCGTCACCGGGCAGGTCTTCGACGAGGTCGCCTTCGGCCCTGAGAACCTGCGGCTGCCCGTGCCGGAGATCGAGGAGCGCGTCGAACGGGCGCTCCTCCAGCTCGGCCTCTGGGACCGCCGCGAGGACTCCCCCGACATCCTGTCCGGCGGGGGACGGCAACGGCTGGCTATCGCGAGTGCCCTCGCCATGGGCTCGCCGCTGCTTGTCCTCGACGAGCCGACCGCGAACCTCGACCAGGCCGCGAAGCAGTCCATCTACCTCGCCCTCGGCGAGCTCGTGCGCGCGGGCACGCACGGCCTGCTGCTCATCGAGCACGACCTCGACGAGGCCCTGACCATCGCCACGCGCGTCATCGTCCTCGACGCCGAGGGGCGACTCGCGTTCGACGGCACACCACGCGAGGTCTTCGGGCAGAACGCTGCACGGCTGCGCGAGCTCGGCGTGTGGTTCCCGGTCGCACACGAAGCTGCGGCGTGCTTCACGGCTGCAGGCTGGGACCTCGGCCCCGGCCCCCTGCCCCTGCTCGGCAGCGAGCTCGCGCGGCGTCTCGAGCGGGTGGAGCGTGGGGAGCGTGGGGAGCGTGGGGAGCGTGGGGAGCGTGTGGAGCGTGCATCGCCGCCCAGCACCGGCGGCAGCGGCGCGCGTCGACGCACGCCGACGACTTCTGCGGAGCCAGAAACGGGTGCCGCTGCCAGGGAGCTGTCGCTGCGGTCGCTCACCGAGCCGAGCGCAAGCCTGGCCGGGGAGAGGGCTCCGCGGCTCGAGACTCGTGCGCTCACGGTCACGCGGGGCCGCACACGCGTGCTCGGCCCCGTCTCGCTGAGCATCCAGCCCGGCTCGATCACGGCCATCGTCGGCCACAACGGCGCAGGCAAGTCGATCCTGCTCCAGGCGCTCGCCGGAGTCCGCCGGGCGCCGCGCGGCACGGTCCTTCTCGACGGACAGGACACGGCTCGCATGCGAGCGGGCGCGCTGCGCACGCGCGTCGGCTATGTCTTCCAGAACCCGGAGCACCAGTTCCTCACCCACACCGTGCGCGAGGAGCTCGCCTTCGAGATCGAGCGCGGGGCGGCGGATGCGCAGACCCGCGTCGACGACATGCTCAAGCGCTTCGGCCTCGCGGAGCACGCAGACCGGCATCCGTTCCTCCTCTCGGGCGGACAGAAGCGAAGGCTCACGGTGGCCGCCGCTCTCCTCGACGGTGCCGACGTGCTGGTGCTGGATGAGCCGACGTTCGGGCAAGACCGCGCGCGGGCGGAAGAGCTCGTCGCCCTCCTGCGGGAGCTCCACCGGGACGGGGCGACGCTCGTGCTCGCCACCCACGACCTGCAGCTCGTCACGGAGCTCGCCACGCACCTGCTTGTCCTCGACGGCGGCGTGGTGGCAGCGCACGGCGAGGTGGACCGCGTCGTGGCATCCGGGGCGCTCGAGGCCGCGGGGCTCGGCCTCCCCCCGCTGCCACGAGCGCTCGCCGGTGTGCACCGGCACTCCTACCTGCGCGGGATCACGTCGATCTCGCAGCTGGAAGCCGCGCTCGCTCGCCACCCGGACATCCACGACCGCGGTGCCTCATGAGTGGCACCGGAAACGCCCTCGTCTCGCGCCCGAGCGTCGATCGCTCCCGTCGGGACCACCTTCCGTGGCTGCACCGGCGCACGCCGCTCGTAAAGATCGCGGCGACGCTGCCAGCCATCGTCGCGATGTTCCTCGTGCGGGACACGTTCAGCCCGGCGCTCCTGATCCTGCTATGCGGGCTGGTCATCCTCAGCGGCACTCGCCTGTCGGGACGCGGCACGCTGCTGCTGATCGTCGGCGTTCCCGTCGTGCTGGCCGTGCTCTCGGTGACGCTCGGCGTCTGGGTGGACCCGACCGTTGCGGCGGAGACGTCGAGTGCCGCTCCCCTGCTCGCGGCGGTTGGGCTCGATGGGACATCCACCATCTTCGAGATCGTCGGGCGCCCGTTCACGGTCGCCGCCTGGGCGACGGGTCTCGGCACGGCGCTGCGGCTCGTCGCCATCGTGCTGCTGTCGTTGGTGGGCGGCATCGCCACGGCCGGAGACGACTTCGTGCGCTCCCTGGTGCAGCACCTCCGTGTGCCCTACCGCTTCGGCTACGCGGCGATGGCGGCGTTCCGGTTCGTGCCGAGGTTCCAGTCGGAGCTCGAGGTGATCCGAGCAGCTCGCCGCGTGCGCGGCATCGACCGCGGACGCGGACCGATCGCGTGGCTGCGCTCCCAGCTGGACGTCGCCATTCCGCTGCTCGCGGGCGCTCTGCGGCACGCCGACCGGGTCGCCCTGTCGATGGATGCACGCGCCTTCGGGTTCGCGAGCACACGCACCGAGCGTCACGTCCTGCACACGGACACGGGCGATTGGGTGCTTCTGCCCATCGCCTGGGCGGCCACGGCCTTCGCGCTGCTCGCGCCGAGCTTGCTGAGCTGACGCCCCGCGCCGAGGCGCAGCAGCGCCCGCGCTACTCGGCGGTGTTCTGCCCGAAGTTGCTCTCGGCCACACCCGACTCGTCCGGGCCGGTTGCGAAGCGCGTGTCGTGCGCCTCCGCCTCCTCGACCTCCGCCTCTAGCTGCTCCGGGGTGTCGACCGGCTCCGGCTCGAAGAGCGAGCCCGCGTCGGGGAAGAGGTTGCCGTCGCCGTGCGCGCGCTCATTCTCGAGCTGCTCCGTGCTGATGCGAGCCGAGCTCGCCTGCGCCGCATGCTCACCGGCAGAGCCTTCGCCGTTCGCCGCGACGTCTTCGCCGGCACTCGCCTGGTCTGCCCGCGCCTGCGGGTCGTTCGCCTGCTGTTCGCTCATGGGCGCAACGCTACGCGGGCTTCATCAACGTTCAACGTGCGCCGCGACGACAGATGCCCCTCGGGCTGGAGCAGCGTCCATCCTGAGGGGCATCGGTCGTCGGCGTCCGGAAGGTCAGTCGGCGTAGGCCATGAAGGCGTCGAGCTCAGCGCCACCCGGGCGTGCCGGGATCATGGGCGCCTCGATCTCGGCGCGCTCGAGCAGTTCCGACATCCGGCGACGGCGCTGCTTCGGGATGACGGTGACGACAGTGCCGCGCTGACCCGCGCGGCCCGTGCGGCCCGAGCGGTGCAGGTACGACTTGTACTCCTCGGGCATGTCCGACTGGATGACCAGGCGGATGTCGTCGACGTGGATGCCTCGCGCGGCGACGTCGGTCGCGACGAGCACGTTGACCTTGCCGCTCGTGAGGAGTCGCAGGTTGTGCGTGCGTCGCCCCTGCGTGAGGTCTCCGTGGAGGGCGGCCGCGGGAACGCCGGCCATAGAGAGCTCGGTCGCGAGGCCTTCTGCTGCCACGCGGGTCTTCGTGAAGATGAGGACTCGTCCGCCCGATCCGGCGAGCTGCTCGATCACGGCACGCTTGTCGTCGCGTTCGACGACGAGCACGCTGTGGTCGATGTCGGTGTGCTGCTCTTCCTCACCGGCCACCTCGTGCACCGATGGCTTCTTGAGGAACTCCGTGACGAGCCGCTGCACGGCGGCGTCGAGCGTCGCCGAGAACAGCAGTCGCTGACCGCCCGGCATGGTCATGCGGAGGATGCGCTGCACCGGCTCCAGGAAGCCGAGGTCGCACATCTGGTCGGCTTCGTCCAGCACCGTGATCTCGACCTGGTCGAGGCGCAGGAAGCCCTGGCGCTCGAGGTCCTCGATGCGGCCGGGCGTGCCGATGACGATGTCAACACCGCGGCCCAGGGCCGTGACCTGCCGCTGCTGCGGCACGCCGCCGTAGACCTGGGTCGTGAAGAGGCCGACGCTGCGGGCGATGGGCTGGATCGTCCGGTCGATCTGGAGGGCGAGCTCGCGAGTCGGCGCGACGATGAGGGCGCGGGGCGCGCGCCCGATCTTGCGCTTGCTCGCGTCAGCGTCGCGTCCGCGGGCCACGCTGAGGCGCTGCACGAGTGCGGCGCCGAACGCGATCGTCTTGCCGCTGCCAGTGCGGCCACGGCCGAGGACGTCTCGGCCCTGGATCGCATCCGGGATCGTGGAAGCCTGGATGGGGAACGGGCTCGGCGCACCGAGCTCGGCCAGCGCGTCGACGATGTTCGCGCCGAGGCCGAGGTCGCCGAAGCTCAGGCCGTCGGCGTTCTTCGCTCCGACCGCGGTCGGGGCGAGGCGCTCGAGCACGCGGTCCTCGTCATGGGAGGGGGCGCGGCCAGCAGCCGACTGGCTGTGGCTGCGGTAGTCCTGGATGGCCCCGCGCTGCGGCTGGTTCGCGCCTGGCGCCGTCGGGTCGAAGTGCTTCGCGCTGCGGTCGCCGCGAGAACCCGCGGCCGGCTGGCGGCCGTGCGATTGGCGCAGTGCGTCGTGGTGGTGCCGGTCGATGCGCTCGTTGCGGTCCGAGAACTGGCCGTCGCGGCCGCGGGCGCCGCCACGGGCGGGAGCTCCACCGCGAGTGGGCGCACCTCCGCGAGCGGATGCTGCCCCCTTGCGGGTGCTGTACCGGTCTTCGCCGCGGGGGCGGCTCTGATCGGAGCTGCGCGAGCTGTCGCGTGAGCGGTCGAAGGACTCGGCCCGTCCTGCACCGTCGTAGCCGCCGCGACGGTCGTCGCCGCTGGCACGGTAGCCGCCCCGACGCTCATCAGTGCCCGAGCCGCGACCCGCGCCGCGTCGGTCGTCACCGGCGGCTGGCCGCGAGGCGCGTCCGTAGCCGCCCTGTCGCTCGTCGCTGCGTCCCCCGTAGCCGCCGCGGCGGTCGTCGCCACCTGCACGCGCGCCGGGGCGCCGGTCGTCGCCGCCTGCCGAGCCGCCTCGGCGGTCGTCGCCACGGTACGAGCCGCGCTCGCCGCCGCCCGAGGAGCCGGAGCCGCGTCGGTCGTCGCGGCCGCCTCGGCGGTCGTCTCCGCCGGCACCGTCGCGGCGGCTCTCGCTCGCCCAGCGCGGGTTTCCATTGGCGCCAGCGCCGCCACCGGCACGTGCCGGTCGCTCGCCACGACCCGAGGAGTCCTTGGGGATGTAGTTGCTCGCGGGCTTGAACCCGCCCTTTGCTTTGCGCTTGGGCATGTGTGCCTTCTCCAGTCCGGCACGCTGCTCACACAGAATTCGGCGCATGCCCAACTTGCCAGGATACTCGACAACTCACGACCTGGCCAGGGCGGCACTCGCGCAAGCTCCGCCGGGGGCCCGCCGCTCCCTCGAGGTTGTCACGAGCAGCGCCCATGAGCCGGTTCGCGGCTAGGGCAGCGGGGTGCTCAGCTCTTCGTTCTGCTCGGTGGAAGCGAGCTCCTGCTCGATGCGCTCCTCACGGCGGGCACGGCGACGTTCGAGCGGTCCTTCGACGACGGAGTAGAGGGCAGGGAGGACAAGCAGGGTCAGCACCGTGGAGGAGAGCAGCCCGCCGATCACGACGAGCGCGAGCGGCTGCGAGATGAAGCCGCCGTGCCCGGTGATGCCGAGCGCCATCGGGGTGAGTGCCAGCATCGTCGCAAGCGCGGTCATGACGATGGGGCGGACACGTCTGGCGCCTCCGGCGAGCATCGCCTCGTGCACGGCGAGGCCCCGCTCCCTGAACTGGTTGACGAGGTCAATGAGCACGATGGCGTTGGTGACGACGACGCCGATGAGCATGAGCACGCCGATGAGGGAGGCGACGCCGAGGGGCACGCCGCTCGCGAGCTGCAGCAGGATCGCGCCCGTCGCCGCGAATGGCACGGATACGAGCAGGAGCAGCGGCTGCAGGAGGCTCTTGAAGGTGGCCACCATGACGATGTAGACGATGAGGATCGCCGCCAGCAGAGCAAGCCCGAGCTGCTGGAAGGCGGCTGCCTGGTCGGAGCTGACACCGCCGAGGGCGGCGGTGGCGCCTTCTGGCAGGGTGATCGTGTCGAGCTGCTCGGTGATGAGCGCATTCGCGGAGCTGAGGTTGTCGTCAGCGGGCACGACGGTGATGGAGGCGAGGGGCACCCCTCGCTCGGACGAGATGGAGACGGGTCCGTCGACGATCTCGACGCTCGCGAGCGTGGTGAGCGGGACGGGACCGAGTGCCGTGGGGATGCTCGTGGCGCGGAGCGCGTCGATGTTCGCCGGTGGTTCGGACCCGAGGAGCACTACCTGGACGCTGGATCCGTCGACGGTGAGCGATCCGACGGGGGTCGGCTGGAGCTGCTGGGCGACGATCGCCCCGATGGCGGTCTGGCTGAGCCCGTACTGGGCGGCCGTGGCCTGATCGATGTCCATCTCGACGAACGGTCTGGTCTCGTCGAGGTCGCTCGTGACCTCGCCGAGCTGCTCGACTCCCGCGAGCACTGCGACGACCTGGTCACTCGCCTGGCGGAGGGTCTCGGCGTCCGGTGCGGTCAGGTCGACGCTGATCGCACTCGAGAATCCGGCGCTTCCGCCGCCTCCCACGGAGATCTCGCCTGCCCCGTCGAGGCCGTCGAGCTCCTCGCGGAGGTCGGCCTGGATGGCGTCGGAGTCGGCGTCGGTGGAGGTGGTCACGGAGAAGCTCGCGCGGGAGGCTCCGCCGCCGGTGAAGAGCGATGCGGCTCCCCCTCCGCCGATCGTGAGCTGCACCGTCTCGACGCCTTCCTTGGCCCTGATGAGGTCCTCCACCTGGGACGCGGCCTCGCCGGAGGCGGCAAGCGTGAGGTTGGGTTCGAGGGTCTGCGTCACCGTGAAGCTGTTGCTGCCGGTGTTGCCGAGGAAGTTGGTCTTCATGAGCGGCGCGAGCGCGCCCGTGAGGATGAGGATGAGCAGCGCCGCGCCGAGCGTGATGAAGGGACGGCGCAGGGTCCAGCCGAGGACCGGCTCGTAGCCGCGCTGCAGCCAGCTGCTCTCTTCACTCGACGAGGCGAGCTCGGAGTCTGGGCCGTTCTCGGCGCGGCCGGCGACGGCGGCCTCCTGCTCCGCCTGGCGGCGGAGTGCACGTCGAGGGTGCAGATCCTCGTCGTCGCTGCGCAGGCCGAGCGGAGCGAACCGACCGGCGTCGCGCTTGGCACGCTCTCGACGAGGGCGCACGCGGACGGGCTCGACGGGCGTCTCGTCGCCGCCCGCGGCAGTGAGCGGCTCTTGCACGGTGACGCTGCCCGAGTTGGGCGCCGCCTCGCTCGCGAGGACCGCGTCCCGGTCTTGGGCGGTCTCGCCTGCGGGGGTGCTGCCTCCGACCCAGGTCTCAGCCGTGCCGACGCGGGCGCGGCGCTTGCGATGCCGCCCTCCGAGCATCCAGTAGGCGAGCACGGGGACGATCGTGAGCGAGACGAGGAGCGACGCGAGGAGCGCGATGACGCTCGTGAGGGCGAACGGGCGGAACAGCTCCCCGGAGATGTCGCCGACGAATGCGATGGGCAGGTAGACGGCGACGGTTGCGATCGTGGCGCTCGTGACGGCGGTCGCGACTTCGCGGACCGCCTCCGTGATGACGCGCACGCGCTCGGTGCCGCGCAGGCTCGCATCCGGGTGCATCGACATGTGCCGCTTGATGTTCTCGATGACGACGATCGAGTCGTCGACGACTCGCCCGATCGCGATGGTGAGGGCGCCGAGCGTGAGGATGTTGAGCGAGTACTCGGCGGCCTGCAGACCGATGAACGTCACGAGCAGCGAGGTCGGTATGGAGATCGCCGTGACGAGCGTGGCGCGGAAGGAGAGCAGGAAGACGAAGATGACGATGACCGCGAAGACGAGACCGAGGAGGCCTTCCACGACGAGGGTGTCGATGGACTGCTGGATGAACGGGGCCTGGTCGAAGACGATCTGCAGGGTCGCTCCCCCGCCGATGGACGCCTGGAGCGCGGGGAGCGCGTCCCGGACCGCCTGCGATACCTCGACGGTGTTGGCGTTCGCGAGCTTCGTGACGGACACCGTGAGGGCGTCCTCGCCGTTGACGCGTGAGATGGAGGTCGCGGGCTCCGGCCCGAGCTCGAGGGTCGCGACATCGCCGAGGGTCGTCGTGGCGGGGGTAGCCCCGCTGAGGGGCAGAGCGGCGATGGCGTCGACGTTGTCGAGCAGCGTTCCGGCCTGCACGGTGAGGGCGTCGTCGCCCTCGGTGATCTGTCCGATGGGGATGAGCGTGCCTGCTGCGTCGAGCGTGTCGCGGATGCTCTGGACGCTGGCTCCGGCCCCCGCGAGCGCCGCCTGGTCTGGCGTGATCTCGATGCGGGAGACCGGTGCACCGCTGACGGCCGCCTCTCGGACGCCGTCGAGCTCGGTCAGCCCTGGCACGGTCGAGCTCTCGAGGCTCGCCGCGAGCTCCTCCGTGCTCCTACCGCCCGTCGCAGCGATCTGGATGACTGGGAAGTCGTCGATCGAGCCGCTCAGCACGGTCGTCTCCGTACCTTCCGGCAGCTGGCTCTCGATGCGGTTGAGGGCCTGCTGGATGCGCTGCTCGGCGTAGACGGTGTCGGTGCCGTACTCGAACTCGACCGTCACCGACGACAGGTTCGCGCTGGAGGTGACCTGCGTCGAGGAGAGCCCCTGAAGCCCTTGAAGGGAGGTCTCGACGAGCCTGGACACGTCCTCGTCGACGATCTCCGGCGACGCGCCCGGGTAGCTCGTCACGACCGACACGATCGGCAGGGAGACCGAGGGAATGAGCTCCTGCTTGAGCGAGGTCATGGACAGTCCGCCGAAGAGGAGCACGGAGAGCGTCACGAGGGCGATCAGCGCGCGGTTCTTCAAGCTCATCTCAGCGAGTTTGTGCACTCCGTCAGTGTCGCACGCACCGCCGACACAGCCAGGGACCCCAGCCGAGTGCGTCCCGAATCCGTGGCCCGAGTCACGCTCGCCGTTCAGACGCGCCGCCCGCAGGCGAGATCAGCCGTTGCCGAGGGCGACCCAGAGGCTGAGTGCAGGGATAGGGAACGCGAAGAGCACCCCGGCGACGAGATTGAGCAGCCAGTAGCGCCGGAGGATCGCCGCGAACTCCCGAAGAATCGCGCTCGGCCAGTAGTAGCGGGCAACGGGTGCCTGCACTGCCTGCGCGTCGATGCCGAGCTCCCTCGCGAGCATCGCGGCGCGCATGGCGTGGTAGTTGCTCGTCGCGATGATGCCGGGGCCGGTGACGCCCTCACGCTCGAGGATCCGCTTCGTGAAGCGGAGGTTCTCCTCGGTGTTGACCGATTCCTCCTCGCTCAGGATGCGCGGCTCGGCCGCGCTCCCCGCAGTCGGCAGAGCGTTCCGGCGCTTGTCGGCGTCGGCGTTAGCGTTGGCGGGGTCGAGCGCCCACTCGCGCATGGCGCGACCCTCAGCGAGCGCCTCGTCGCCGCCCTGCCCGCCGGACATGACGACGACGGAGGCCCCGACCCGGTGCGCCGCATCCAGGCCCGCCCGGATGCGCGCGGCCAGGAGCGGCGGCACGCGCCGCCCGCCGCTGAGGCCGGAGCCGAGCACGACGACCCAGGTGCCGACGGCACCGCGAACGAGCCGCGAGTAGAGCCATGAGTACGCGAGGAACAGGGCGAACGCCGCACCGAGGTAGGCGGCTCCGGCGGCCAGGAGGAGCGCGATGGAGATGAAGACGTCGTCGCCGACCAGGACGGCCGCGAACGGCAGTGCGGCCAGGGCCGTCAGGATGATGGCGAGGGCGAGGGACAGCAGGTTCCCCAGCGAGCGCCCCTCGCGTCGGATCATGCGGGCCCCGTTGATGTACAGGAGGACGATGAGCGCCAGCAGCAGAGCGGGCGAGAGCACGAGGGGCAGCCACGTGAGGGTGCTGACGAGCATCGACACCTGGCCGTCGAAGCTGGAGACGGCGCTGATGAGGACGACGGCCGCAGCGACGATCCACACGCCGTTGCTCAGGCGTCGAGGCTCGTTCCTCGTGCGCTGCACGGCGATGAAGGCCAGTCCCGCACCGACGACGAGGGTGAGCAGCACCGACAGCCATGACAGTTCCTGCGTGATGATGTCCTGCTCCCTCGCGACGCACTCGCCGGGGCCGCCGACGGTGCGCCCAGTATGCCGCACGCCGAAGGCGAGCTGAGAGAGTCGCGAGAGCGCGCGAATCCCCAGACTCGCGATATAACGTGAGTTGCAGTCGTCGGACGCGAAGCCCGACGCTCATCAAGAACCCTTCCCCGAGGAGCAGCAGTGGCTATTGAACAGTGGATCGTGGATGGACCCCGCGTCATCGACGTGCAGACCGTCCGTAGCGTTCGCGCGAGACTGGCAGGCGGCGCCATCAGCGTGCTCGCGCACAACGAGCCGAGCACCCGCATCGAGGTGTCCGGCATCACCGGCCGCGATCTCAAGATCGCCATCGACGGAGACCAGCTCCTGATCGACCACCCCCAGCTGTCCTGGACGGATGTTCAGACCTCGGCGAAGACCATCTGGAACCAGCCGAACGTCGTCGTGAGCGTGCTCGTCCCCGCCGGAGTCGACGTCGATGTGCTCGGCGTCAGCGCGGAAGTGCTCGTCGCCGGAATCAGCGGACGCATCGACATCAACACGGTCGGCGGAGAGCAGTTCCTCGACGCGACTCGCGGCGAGCTGCACCTCAACTCCATCGGTGGCGAGATCAGCGTCCGGGGCCATGCTGGGACCGCCGTCGTGAAGACCGCGTCAGGAGACGTCACCGCCACCGGAGCTCTCGTGAGCTTCGACGGCAGCACCGTCTCTGGCGCCACGATAGTCGACGTCACCTCTGGCGCCCCCAGCCTCATCGCGAACAGGTCCGTCAGTGGTGCCACCACCGTGCGCCTGCCCGGCGGCACCCACCCCAGCTACCAGGTCTCCACCGTCGGCTCCTCCGTGCAGCTCGACGGCCTCCACCTGGAACCGCTCCGCGGAACCACCTACCGCTCCGAGCCCACCGAGGGCGCCGTCACCGACGTGCGCATCAGCACCGTCACCGGTCGAGTCTCCGTGCTCCTCTCCGCCCGCACTCCGCGGGCAGGAGATGCGCCAGCGGACTTCGACGAGCGCATCGACGCCCGCATCGCGACTTGCCCCGTTCCCGACGGCGACCCAGCCGGGGATGGCGGCCTCGAGGCCGCAGCCCCTGCATCCGAGAACGCGGGCGACGAGCCCGAGAACGACACCACACAGCCGGGAGGCACCGCGTGACCCCGCCAGTCTTCGCCCACGGACACCTTCGCCTCTACCTGCTGAGCCTGCTCGAAGACCAGCCGCGCCACGGCTACGAGCTCATCCAGGCGCTCTCCGAGCGCTTCGATGGCACCTACTCGCCAAGCGCCGGCACCATCTACCCGCGCCTCGCGAAGCTCGAGGAGGAAGGGCTCGTCACCAAGCACAACGACGGCCGCAAGAGCGTCTACCGCATCACGGAAGCCGGCCGGCGTGAGCTCGATTCGCGCCGAGAGGAACTCGCCTCCATCGAGCAGGACGTCGACTCGTCGGTCCGCCGCCTCGCCGCCGACGTGCGCCACGGGCTCGCGAGTGCCCGCGAAGAGCTGCGCGCCGAGTTCGCGCGGCTCGCCCAGGAGCTCGGGCCGGATGCACGCGCCGGGTTCGAGAAGGCCGCGAGCGCAGGAGCCGCGGGAGCCGCATCCGCTCGTGGCTTCTTCTCCGGTGCAGGCAAGGGATGGGATGCGCCCCGCGAGAACCCGATCACGACGCCAGGCGACACTCCGCCCGGATTCGTGCCGCCGGGATTCACGGGAGGCCCGAGCGCCGCGGGCGAACCGCGCCCGCAGGACCCGCCCCGGCCCCCGTCAGGACCAGACGCACCTGGAGCCCCCGAGGCGCCGCAGGGCCCGACAGCAGCGGGCGACGGCCACCGAACGCATGGGCGCTACGACACCTGGTCCTCCGCGAGCAGCTCGCACGTCTGGAGCAGCGGCACGACAGACGACGGGGCCGCAAGATCCGAGCCAGCAGGCGACAGCCGACCGCCGCGCGACGCCCTGCGCGCGCAGCTCGAGGCCCTGTCTCAGGCGGATCTGGTGCTCAACCGGTTCCGCCACGAGCTGCGCCAGGAGCTCCGCGCCGCACAGAGCGAGCAGCGACTCTCCCCCGGAATCGTGACGTTCCTTGACCAGGAGCTCGAGCGAGTGCGCGAGCGCATCTCGCACGCCCTCGGCTCGCGTGACGACAGGAGCGGCAGCGGCGGGGGCGCTTCCGACGCCTGAGTCGGTCGCGTACGCGCACGCCCGACACTGTGCGAGGGGCGTTCTCCACCACGGGGAGCGCCCCTCGGTATGAGCGCGGCGCAGGTTCGCCGTCGCCGCGGGCTGCTGGCGCGGGGCTCTACCCGGGAGTACGGTTGCCGCGTGCGTTCGCCTGCCCGCCTCCTCCTCGCCGTGTTCCTCGGCGGCGCCCTCGGGACGCTCGCGCGCGTCTGGCTGACGTCAGTGACGACGATGTCGACGCTCGATGGCGACCAGACGCTGTTCGTCCCACTCTCCGCGAACCTGCACGTCCTCGACTCCGACATCATCGCGGCGCTCATCGCCAACGTGGCCGGATCCCTCGCGCTCGGCATCGTCGCGGGAGCGCACTGGCCGGAGCGGATGGCGACGCTGAGGGCGGCCCTCGGCCCCGGCTTCTGCGGCGGCTTCACCACGTTCTCCCTCATCGCCCTGGCGCTCGCCCTCGTCTTCTCGAACTCGGGATGGGCGGTCGTCGCGTTCGTGGCCGGCACCGTCGGCGGCATCCTCGCCATCGTCGCGGGGCGAGCCATCGGGCGACGCATCTCCCCTCCACCAGGTGCTGGCCGAGGCCCAGCCACGCCGAGCCACGACACGTTCGGCCCCGACGGCGAAGCGCCAGCTGGTGGGGTGCGCTGATGGACATCCTCATGCTCCTGGCGGTCGGGCTCGCCGGAGGGCTCGGCGCCTGCATCCGCTACGTCGCCGTCGAAGGGTGGCCGCGGATGCGCCAGCCGGCATCGGCGATCGCCACCGCCCACCCATCGCTCCCGCACGGCACAGCCTCACCACGCCGAGTGGCACCGGAGTGGCGGCTCATGATCGTGAACGTCGTCGCGTCGCTCATCGCCGGCCTCGCGGCCGGCCTGCTCCCGCTTCCCACCGTCGCGTCCATGCTCGTCATCTCCGGCTTCTGCGGGGGCATGAGCTCGTGGAGCTCCGTCATGCTCGACGCGACGAACGCGTTGGGAGCCCGCAAGATCGGCAAGGCCGCGATCATCGTGACCGTCCAGATGCTCTGGGGAGTGCTCGCGGCGCTGATCGGCGTGACCGTCGGCCAGGTGCTCGGCGAGAGCCTCGGGCTCGGGATGCTCGGCTGGTAGACCCCGGCCGCGGCGCCAGCGGTCATCCTCCCGGATGACGCCGACCCGCGAATACCCTCCCAGAGTCGGGGGAGGATGAGCCCGCAGGGGGTCGAGGCGCGCACCCCCAGGCGGGCACCGTGGAGGCATGACTTCCCACCCAGGCTTCCAGACACCGGCCGCGGCGCACCCGCACGCGGCAGCAGCACCCGCAGCACGCTTCGCTCCGCACCCGCACGATGCGGCGGGCCGCGCATCCGCAGCCCTGCCAGCCGCCAGCGGGGTGCTCACGGCACATTCGCTCAGCAAGGCCTACGGGCCCACGACCGCCCTCGCAGGCGTCAGCATCGCGGTGCACGCAGGCGAGGCGCTCGCCATCATGGGAGCCTCCGGGTCAGGCAAGACCACGCTCCTGCACTGCCTGGCAGGCATCGTCACGCCGGACGCGGGCCGCATCGACCTGCACGGCCCTGCCGGCAACCGCGAGATCACCGGAATGTCCGACGCGGAGCGCACCGAGCTGCGCCGCACCGAGTTCGGCTTCGTGTTCCAGGAGGGCATGCTCCTGCCGGAGCTCACCGCCCTCGAGAACGTCGCCATCGCGGCGATGCTCTGCGGTGTCGACCGCACGCGCGCCGAGCAGGCCGCGACACAGTGGCTCGCGGCGATGGGGCTCGCCGGCATGGAGACTCGCCGCATCGGAGAGCTCTCCGGCGGGCAGGCGCAGCGCGTCGCCATCGCCCGCGCGCAGGTCACCGGCGCCCGCGTCGTGTTCGCGGACGAGCCGACGGGCGCCCTCGACTCAGCGACGAGCGCCGACGTCATGACGGCACTGCTGGCCGCGACCGCACGGGCCGGCCGCAGCCTCGTCGTCGTCACCCACGACCCCGAGGTCGCGGCCCGCTGCGACCGCACGGTGCGGATGCGCGACGGGTACCTCCTCGAGGACACGGCGGCCCGCGCATGAGCGGCAGCCACGACGCCGGGCCCCTCGACCTCGCATCAGACACCCGCCCGACCGCCAGAGCCAGGGCCGCCGAACCGTTGTCCGCGGTCGTCCCCGTGGGCGTCCCGAGCCCCGCGCCCGGCGGGTCCGGTCGCATCCCGCTCCTCACGATCCTGCGGATGCTCACTCGGCCCGACACCGTCGGCCGCGCCGCCGTCGCCCTGCCGGCCGTGGCCTTCGCCGTCGTGACTGCCCTCACGCTCGTCGTGGTCGGCGGCACCATGATGCTCTTCAACCCGCCGCCGGGCATGCCATCCCACGGCTTCTTCGCCGTCTTCGCGCTGACCCTGCTCGCGGTCCCGCTCCTGACCCTCGGCGTCGCGGCGGCCCGCCTCTCCGCCCGACGCCGCGACGACCGTCTCGCGACCCTCAGGCTGCTTGGCGCATCCACCAGGGTCGTGACGCTCCTCGCCGTCGCCGAGGCGACGCTCGTCGCCATCGCAGGCATCCTCGCCGGCATGGTGCTCTACGCCGCCCTCCTCCCCCTCGTGGGGCTCCTGCACTTCTACGGCGCCCCCATCGGGGCGGCGTCCGTCTGGGTGGGGTTCCCCGTGCTCCTCGCGACCGCGGCCGGCATCACCCTGCTGGCGGCCCTCAGCTCGTTCGCCGGGCTCGCAGCCGTGCGGGTCACGCCCCTCGGCGTTCGCAAGCGCGGCACGCAGCCGCGGGTCAAATGGTTCGCGCTCGCCGCGGGCATCGTCATCCTGCTCGTCAGCCTGGGCCTCGTCGGCATGATGCAGGGGTTCACGTCAGCCTTCGGCATGATCGGACTCGTCATCGCAGTGCTCGTCCCCCTCGCGGCCGGGATGCTCGCACTCAACCTCATCGGAAGTCCCCTGGTCGGCCTCATCGGCCGCCAGATGGCGAAGCGGGCGAAGTCACCGGCCCGCCTCATCGGCGGGCGCAGGCTCGCCGAGACGCCCGGCGTCGCCTGGCGCAGCGTCTCGGGCATCGCGATGGTCGCGTTCGTCGCCGTCATCGGCGGCAGCGGCCTCGCCCTCCTCGACATGGTCGGCACGTCCGGGATGCGGGCAGAGGACCTCATCCTCATGACGGACCTGCGCACCGGCGTCTTCCTGACGCTCTTCATCGCGTTCCTCATGCTGGCGTGCACGGTCGGCGTCTCGCAGGCGGCCGCGATCCTCGACGAGCGCAAGCTGCTCATCTCCCTCGACAGGGCCGGCATGCCGCGCAAGGTCTTCGAGCAGGCGCAGCGCGTGCAGGTCTGGGCGCCGCTGCTGCTCGCCGCGCTCGGAGGGGCCGGGGCCGCGGCAGCCCTCATCCTGCCGATCGTCGGCGCCTCGCTGATCATCGCGCCCCTCGCGATGCTCACGATGGTCGTCTGCTTCGCGCTCGGATTCGGTGCCGTCTGGCTCGCGCTCCTAAGCACGCGCCCCGTCGTCACCTCGGTGCTCGCCTCCGCGCACCGCGGCTAGCGCGCCTGCTCCTGTCCCGACTCCTGCCCCTCTGCCCCTGCTCCCTCTGCCCCTGCCCCTGCCCCTGCCCCTGCCCCTCTGCTCCCCGGCGGAAGAGTGAGCCAGATGCACGCTCCCGCTCGCCAGAAGCTGCATCCGGCTCACTCTTCAGAACGGGAATGGGCGGGGAGGGAGGAGCGGAAACGAAGAGGCTGGGAGGAGCGGGGCTACTTCACCGTGGCCGGGGTCTCGCCGAGACGGTCGAAGACGCCCTCCGCGAGATGCTCGGCATCGAGGCGAGCCGCCACCGGGTTCCGACGGTTCGTTCCGTAGCCGAGCAGCGCGACGCGATTGTCTCGCCGACTCCAGCCGTCGCGCAGACGAGCCATACCGCCCTGCTCGCGCAGCTGCAGGGGCGCGAGATGGCGCATCGTGGGACGACTGCCCGTCGCCCAGATGATCGCATCCGCCTCGAAGCGGTCGCCGCTCGCCAACGTCACCCCATCCGGCTGGACACTCGCGAGGGGACCCCGCGAGACGAGCAGCCCCCGCCGAATCGCAGCGAGAGTGCCCCTCGAGAGCGGGATGCCTCGCACGCTCACCTCGCTCGGCAGACGCTCGCCTCTCTCGACGAAGCGGACGAACTCGGCCTCGTGGCGTGCATCCATCTCCCGCTGACGGAAATCGGTTCGCGACGGCAGCGTGAGGCGGGGCAGCTCGTGGAAGTCGGGCTCACGCCGCGTTGACCACGCCGTCTTGGCCGCGATCGGCTCCAGCTCGCGCAGGATCGTCACGGCCGAGCGCCCACCGCCCACGACGAGCACCCGCTTGCCCGAGAATCCCGCCAGCGACTCGATGTGAGCGGAGGGGAGCTGCAGACCGGCGAAATCGAGGGCGCCCGGATACCAGGGCACAAACGGCGACGACCAGTCGCCCGTCGCGTTGATGACGTATCTCGTCGTGATCGTGCGCGGCGGGCGGTCCCCCACCTGGATGTGCAGCGTCAGCAGCGGCGAGCGGCGCATCGCCTCGACGCGCAGCACCCGAACCGGGCGGGCCACGAACAGGTCGTACGCGTCCTCGTAGCGCCGCATGAGCGGGGGCATGATGTCGCGGACGATGGCCTCAGGATCCTGATCGCTGAGACGGATGCCCAACTCAGAGAGCCCAGGCGGACCGGAGAGCAGGGGCGTGTGCCCCACCGTCTGAAAGTCCCATCCGCGCCCCCAGGACCCGCCAGGCTGCGGCTCGGCGTCGAAGACCACGAAATCCCGCAGCGGCCGGAGGCCCATCTCAGCCAGCGTCGCAGCGACCGTCACACCGGGCACACCCGCGCCGATGACGACGAGGTCGATGTCGGTCTTCACGGCGAGCACGTCCGGCTTCCTGTCGAGGCGCTGCGGGCGCAGCTCTGCGGGTACATCGGACTGTCGACGAGCTCGGGTCCGGTAGGCCACAGTCTAGAGACGCAGAGTGACGCGGCCGGGTCGGCGCACCGAAGATTCGCTCGGCCGCCGTGGTAATGTGAGCGTCAGATTTTCGTTAACGACTTGCGACCGGGTGGCCATTCCTGCCCGGCCCGAATTATAAGGGGGTTACGCATGGGGCGTGGCCGTCAAAAGGCGAAGCACACCAAGGTCGCCCGTGAGCTCAAGTACTCCGTACATGAGACGAACTATGACGCGCTGGCACGTGAACTCTCCGGTGGCTCCTCGAGCTACCCGGTGAGTCCGCCAGTCACTGAAGAACCCAACGACGACATCCTCTCGAAGTGGTCCGAGTACCTCGACGATGATGACGCCGACGAAGACGACGACGCGAGCGGCTACGAGCAGAAGCGCGCGTAAGCGTGCGAGCACGACTCCCCGGAGTCCTGCCGCCGCTGCTCTCGTCTGACTCCGAGCCGACCTCATCACCTGGTGATCGAACTCCAGCCCCCGAGCTTCCCTGCCGCCATAGCAGTGGCAGTGATCCTCGTCGTCGGCAACCTCATGAGCATGCTCACGGTCCGCTGGGGAGCTGATGGACGTCTCGATCGCTGGGGGTACGCGGGTCTGCGCACCGCCGCGACCCGCGCATCCGACGAAGCCTGGCGCGCTGGCCACGAGGCGGCACTGCGTCCGGCGAATACGGGTGCAGGCGCCGGCATCGTCTTCGCGATCGTCTCAGTGCTCTCCGCGAACTCCGTCGCGCCGTACCTCGTCGCGCTGTCCCTCGCCGTGATCTCGACGCTGACGGGAGTCATCCTGAGCCTCGTCATCGCCCACCGGGCCGCCAAGGCCGTCGCCGGCAAGTAGACGCCGGCGGCATCCGGTGGATGCCCGTCAGACCCCGTCGCGCAGGTTCCTCGCGAAGCTCGCAGCGCGCACCCGCAGGTTCTCCTTGCGCTGCTCGCGGGCCGCCTCGCGGTCGTAGCCGATGTACGCCGACGTGGGAAGACGCCGCACGTTCGTCGAGCACTCGAACTCGGCGCAGACCAGCGTGCCGACGGTATCCCCTCGGCGACCGGCGTCACCGGTCCGCTTCGCGCTGTAGAACACGACGTCGTTGGGCAGCGTCACGTCCTCGCACCACGAGCACATGGCGCGCCGAGTCGGCAGCTTCCGCGCACGCTCGAACATGATCGCCACGAGGTCCCCGTCCACAGGGATCACCGCGTAAGCGCGACGCCCCAGCTTCGGGTCCGTCCAGCCGAGGTAGTCGCGGCGCTCCCAATCCACATCGTGGAACCCAGGCAGCAACGTCAGGTCGCTGACCTCCTTGCGCGAGGCGTTGACAAACGCATCCCGGATCTGGGCCTCGGTGAGCTGCTGCATCTGACGAGCGTACCCAGCCTCCCGGTCAGAGGCCGTCAGCAAACTCCGCGAGGGCCCTCGCGAGCGGGTCAGGCGCGCCGATGGCGACGTAGTGCCCTCCCGGGACCACGACCGCCTCGACCCCCGCACGGTCGCGGGCAAGCTGCTTCGCGAACTCGAGCGGGAAGAACAGGTCGTCCTCAGGCGCGATGAAGCCCGTCGGGACCTCGCGTCCGACGCCCGGCCACGGAGCATCCATCCACGAGCCGGACTCCTCTCGCACGTGCGCCTTCGCGTCGACCACAAGATCGTCCGGCACGAGGTTGTAGTAGACGAGCTCGTCCTCGGCATCGACGCCCAGCGCGCTGTGGCCCGTCGCCGTCCACCATTCCTCGATCGTCTCGCCCGGCCTGGGGATCATGCCCGCGACGTAGACGAGCCCGTCGGCGAGGAGGCGCTCAGCCACGAGGGCCGCGGAGAAGCCGCCGAGCGAGTGACCGACGATCACCAGCTGCTCCCCCTGCCCGTCTCCGTCGGAGCTGTCGCCCCTCGCCTCGTCGAGCTGCGCCGAGACCGAGTCCGCGTAGTCGACGAGCGACAGACCTGGCTCCTCGATCGGCAGGTCGACGGCGACCACGCGATGACCCGCCTCCTCCAGCTTCGGGGCCACAAGGTGCCAGTCCCAGCTCGAGGACCCTCCACCGTGGATGAGCACAAACGTAGCCATGGGCGTTCCCCTCGTTCCTGACGGCCGGCCAGCTGACCGACACACGCTTCCACCTTGGGGGCCGCGCCTGGACTTTCGCTCGACTCGCGCGTGGTTCGCGCGTGGATCGACTCTGGCACTCCAGGCCTCAGACGTCGCGTACCTCCCCCGCGTCCCAGACCTTACATCCCAGACTTCCCGCGTCCCGAACCTCGCGCGCTTTCTGAAACTCGGGCTGGCGAAGTCACTTCGTGCTGGAGAACTTCCCGCAACGAAGCGACCTTTCCATCCCGAAACCCCGGAAACGGCAGGAACGACACCTCGCCCGCGAAGACCACCCCACCCTCACCGCCAAACCCCTAACCGCCTACCTAGTCGGCCCGACACCCCAACCGGCCCACCCCAGGCCACGACTCGGGCTGGCGAAGTCACTTCAAGCTGGAGAACTTCCCGCAACGAAGCGACCTTTCCATCCCGAAACCCCGGAAAGGGCAGGAACGACACCTCGCCCGCGAAGACCACCCCACCCTCACCGCCAAACCCCAAACCGGCCGACCCAACCAACCCCACACCCCTACCAGCCGAGAACAGCCAAACCCAACCCACCCCAGCCCACCCCAGGCCACGACTCGGGCTGGCGAAGTCACTCCCTGCTGGAAAACTTCCCCCAACGAAGGGACCTTTCCATCCCGAAACCCCGGAAACGGCGGGAGCGAGATCAACCGGGCAGACAGGCAGGACGGGCAGGCAGGACGGGCAGGCAGGACGGGCAGCGCCGGGCAACCGGGCCGGCCCGGAGGTCGGCGTCGCGGCCGGCCCGCTCAGCTCACGGCGAGGGGGCGCTCGCTGCGGTCGGCCGCGACAAGCGCAGTCGCGAGCACGTGGATGCCGACCGCGATGTCGTCGGCCTCGGTGAACTCCCCGGGCACGTGGCTGCGCCCGCCGACCGATGGCACGAAGATCATGCCCATTGGTCCGAGGTGCGCCAGGTGCGCCGCGTCGTGGCCCGCTCCGGACGGCACGGCCTCCCACGTGTAGCCGAGCGCGTCAGCGGCCTCGCCGAGGAGGCGCTGCACGTCGGGGTCGGCCGCGACCGGATCCTGGTCGTTGAGCCACTCGATTGCGGTCTCGACACCGCGGAGCGCGGCGGCCGACGCGATGTCCTCGGCGACGCGACGCTTCGCGCCGTGCAGCCACGACGCATCCACGCTGCGCATCTCCGCCCAGATGCGCGCCTCGTCTGGAACGATGTTGAAGGAGCCAGGCGACGACTCGATACGGCCCGTCGTCGACACGCCGTGGATGGGGGCCCCGCACGCCTCCCGCTCGATCGTGAGGATCGCCTCGGCGGCCGCGATGAGCGCGTCGTGCCTGCCCTGCATGGGCATGGTGCCCGCGTGGTCCGCACGGCCCGAGAACGCGGCCATGAGGCGCTCGATGCCCGCGATCGCCGTCACGACGCCGATCTGCCTGCCGCTGCGTTCGAGCTGCGGCCCCTGTTCGATGTGCAGCTCGAGGTAGGCGTGCAGGGAGCCGGGAGCCCAGGCCTGGCCGAGGGCGCCGCTCGTGTCGAGGCCGAACCCCGTCATGGCGTCGCCAAGCCGAAGCGCCGAATCGCCGTTCGTTCGCTCGAGGTGCTCGGGGAGGAGCAGCCCCGCGATGGAGCGCGAGCCGATGCAGGAGACGCCGAACGAGTTCGCCTCCTCCCCGAGGAAGTCGACGACGTACAGGTCGCGTGCGAGCGTGATGCCCTCCTCGCGCAGCCGCCGAGCCACCTCGATGCCGCCGAGCACGCCCACGATGCCGTCGTAGCGTCCGCCCGCGTGCACGGTGTCGGTATGCGAGCCGGTCATGAGCGGCTTCAGCGACGAGTTCGCGCCGCGCAGCACCCCGACGACGTTGCCCGCCGGGTCGATGTGTGCGTCGAGACCGGATGCGCGCATCCGGTCTCGCACCCATTCGCGCCCTGCACGGTACGCGTCGGAGAACACTCGACGGGAGAACCCTGGCTCTGCGCTCTCGATGAGGCCGGCGAGCTCGGTCAGGTCGGCGAGCACCCGCTGCTGGTCGGGACGAAGACGCGACGGGTCGACGGCGCCGAGCAGCACATCCGCGGTGTCAGCCGACATAGCCGGCCGTTCCGCCGACGAGGCCGGAGTCGCGGTACTTCAGGAAGTCGATGCCCATGATCTGCTCGATCTCGGCGAGCCCGGACTCGTCGATCGCCGACGACGACACCGGCAGCGCGGAGGCCGGCACCGACACGAGCACGACCTCCTGGCCCTCGGCGGCATCCTTCACCGCGACCGCCTCTCCGAGCTTCGGGTCGAGGAGGATGATCGTGTCCGGGTAGGTCGCGATGCGCTCACCGTCCGACTCGATGGCCATGTACTCGTTGAGGTACGGCACCGTGAAGTCCCCGATGCGGAAGGTGCCGTGGTCCCAGCCTCCGTGCGTGTCGGTCGGCACCTCGAGGCCGAGCGGCCCGCGCGAGACGACCGTGCCGCCGAGGCGTTCGACGACTGCCTGCACGAACGCCTCCTGCTTGCCGGCGCCGCGCTTCCTGAGCGCCGCCGCCATGTCCCTGCCGAGGTCGAGGGCGAGCGAGATGGACCCGTGCGCGGCGTGCTCGCGCACGTAGCTCAGCTCGACCGGGTTGCGGGCGGCGGCGATGAAGCCGCCCGTGCGCACCGAGATGTCGCGCAGCACGTCGTCGCACGTGTTGATCGTGCCTCGGTTCACGGAGAGGAAGTGGCCGTGGAGGGTACGGTTGCCGCCCGACACGACCTGCGTCGCCACGTAGCCTTCTCGCTCGGCGAGGCCGAGCGAGCCGAGCTTGCCCGTCGGGTGCGCGCGCACGTCTCCGGCCGCATCCAGCACCTTGACGCCAAGCACGGACGACTGGATCCAGCCGTTCAGGGTCGTCGAGTAGCCGTTCTGGGCCGTCATGACGGCCGAGATGGGCACCTCGGTCGCTTTGATGAGCTCCTGCAGGGCGTGCACGTAGTCGACGGGGCGGATCTCCCAGTTCTTCGCGGCTGGCGCGCCGATCGCGGTGACCGTCGCCACCCAGCTGTCCTCCGGGAGCTCGTCGATGCTCGCGAGCACCGGCCTGTTGAGCTCGGTCGCCATGCGGCCCATGAGCTCGCCGTGGTGCTTCCACCCGCCGCCGCCACACGCGAGCACACCGCCCCCGAGCACTCCGTGGACGGCGTCTTCCTGGGTCAGTTCACGCACGGGCGTTCCCTTCGGGGTCGGTGGGGGTGGATGCTGCCTGCTCGGCCGCCTGCTCGGCGGTCGCCGAGGCACCGCGCGCGGCGAGCCCGAGGGCGGCGATGGGGGCGTCGCCCGTCTCGCCGTTCCGCTCGATGGCGGACGCTGCCTCCTCGTAGCCAGCGGCGGCGTGGCGGATGACGCCGAGCCCCGTGTCCAGGTCGAGAGCCAGGCGGAGGCGTTCGAGGGTTTCCGGCTTGCCGTCGGCGACGATGGAGACGCCAGCGGACTGCATCCACCCGGTGTAGCCGCCGCCACCCGAGTGGATCGCGACGAGGTCGGCCCCGGCCGTTGAGAGCAGCATGGCGTCGAGGAGCGGCCAGTCGGTAACGCCGTCGGAGTCGTCTCGCATGCCCTCGGTGCCGATGCGCGGATGGGTCATGCCGGCGGAGTCGAGGTGGTCGCGGCTGAAGAGCACGGGAGCAGTGAGCCGGCCGTCGGCGACGAGCTCGTTCGCGGCCTGCGCGAGGCGCGAGCGTTCGCCGTGCCCGAGCCAGCAGGACCGCGCGGGGAGGCCCTGCTGCGGCACGTGGACGCCCGCGAGCGCGAGCCACTCGGCGACCTCGGGCCGGTCTGGGAAGAGCGAGGATGCGAGCGCATCCATGGTCAGCTGGTCTTCGATGTCGCCGGACAGGCACACCCAGCGGAAGGGCCCGATGCCGCGCGCGAAGAGCGGCCGGAGGTAGGCCTCCATGAACCCGGGGATGCGGTTGACCCGCTCGGTCTCGCTCTCGCCGAGGTGCTCGAGCGCCTTCACGCGCAGGTTGTTGCCGTTCTCGAAGGCGACGGATCCGCGTTCCTGCAGCGTGAGCATGGCGTCGACCTGCTTGGCCATGGAGGCGCGCGCCAGGGCCTCGACGCGTTCCGGCTCGGACTCACGGGCGGCGACCCACTCGTCGAGCGTGTACTCGAGGGGCACGTAGCCGTAGCGCGCGTCGTGCGCGGCGGTCTGGTCGGTGACGATGTCCGGGACGACGCCGCGCGAGGCGAGCTCCGCGAAGACGGCCGCCGCGTTGGCGCGGAGCGCGACGGCGGCGGGGATGCCCTCGGCGCGGGCCGCCTCGAGCAGCGCCAGCGCATCGTCGAGCGAGGGCGCGAGGACGTCGACGCCGCCCACCGCGAGGGCTCGATCGATCTTCACCTGGTCGATCTCCACGGTCAGCGACGACAGGCCGAGGATGCGCGCCGAGATGGGCTGGGCGGAGCCCATGCCGCCAAGTCCGGCTGTGAGCATCCACCGGCCCTCTGCCCGAGCGTCGTAGTGCTGGACCAGCACCTCTCGGAGGAGCTCGTACGTGCCCTGCAGCACGCCCTGCCTGCCGATGTACTGCCAGGCGGCTGCCGTCAGCCCGCCCCAGATGGTCTGCCCGGCCCGATACCGCTCGTAGAAGCGGTCGCTGGTCGCCCAGTTGCCGACGGTGTTGTTGACGGCGGAGAGCACCATGGGCGAGTCGCGCTTCGTCGACATGACGCCGACCGCGGCGCCCGTCTGCAGGATCAGCGTCTCGGCCTCGTCGAGCTCCAGCAGCGAGTTCACGATGCGGCAGGCCTCGTCCCAGTTGCGGGCAGCCTTGCCGAGCGACGCGTAGACGATGAGCTCCGCCGCGTTCTCGCCCACTTCGAGCACGTTCTCGAACATGCGCAGCAGGCCCTCTGCCCGCCAGTTCCTGGCGCGCAGCTTCGTACCGCGCTGCGCGGTGATCGGCTGCGTTCCACGCGCGAGGATGGGGCTCGCGAGCGGCCCGGACACGGGCGGCGCGGACTCCTCGAACGCGGGGGATGGGGCTGCGGGGTTCGCGGCGATTTCAGGCACTCTGGTCGCTCCAGACTTCGAGGTCGACGTTCGACGGCAGTTTCGCGGCGAGCTCTGCAGCTCCCTGCTTGAGGAGCGCGACGCGCTCATCCAGTACCCCAGTCTGCCGCTCGTCACCGACAAGAGACAGGGAGCACAGCACTCGGCCGCCCGCGAAGACGGGCACGCCGATGCCGACCATGCCCGGGGTGATCTGCCCGTAGGAGACGGCGTGCCCCTCGGCGCGCACCTGCCGCAGGTACGGCTCGATCATCTCCGGGCTCATCGTCGCGGTCGTGTACGCGCGGAGGCCACCGGAGAGGAGCTCGCGCACGACCTTCTTCGGCGCGTACGCGAGCAGAGGCAGCGCCGTCGCCCCCGCGTACAGGCTGCGCACCTTCCCGCGGCCGAAGGGGATGCGGTGCTGCGGATGCGCGTACGACACTTCCAGGCACACGGCCGTGATGTGCACGCGCACGGCGAGGATCGCCGTCATGCCGGTGAGCTCCCTGAGGCGACGCAGCACGGGTGCCGCGTAGCGCACGAGGTGCGGGGAGGCGTCGTCGCTCTCCGCGAGGCGGCTCGACGGCATGAGATAGCCGTCGATCTCGATCGCGAAGCCCGCGTCTCGAAGCACGGTCACGTAGCGGTACACGGTCGACAGCGGCATGCCGAGCTCGCTGCTGATCTCCGAGATCTTGAGCCGCCCTCGGCCCTGGATCAGCTGCAGGATCTCGAGGCCCCGGTGCAGCGACTTGTAGGCGGCTCCCCCGGTGCCGCCGGCCCCGCCGGAGGCGGCCGCTCCCCCTGATATCGGCCGCCCATTCGGGTCTGCCTGTGGTCGCAGGTCGCTCATGGTCAGACCAGCACCTCTCCCCGGCCCGCGCGCGCCAGGAGCCCAGCGGTGTCGGAGTAGACGAGCTCGCCGCGCGAGAAGGTGTGCGTCACACTGCCGCCGGGCGACATGCCCTCGTAAGGCGTCCAGCCGGCGTTCGAGAGCATCCGGTCGAGCTCGATGGATGCGTCCCCCGGCGTGAACACGACGATGTCGGCGTCTTTGCCGACCTCGAGCGACCCCTTGCGAGCGTCGAGACCGTACCGGCGCGCTGGACTGATCGTGAGCGCATCCACAGCCTGCGCCAGCAACGTGCCGGACGGATCGCGACGCAGCGCGCCGCCCAGCGTCGCGGCGACGAGCGTCTGCACGCCCGGAGCGCCCGAGCTGTTGTCGAGCATGACGTCGTGGTCCTTCAGCTCCCTCGACCACGGGGCGTGGTCCGAGCTGACAACGCTCACCAGGCCCCTGCCGAGGCGATCCCACAGCCCGTCGCGCGCCTCCGCGTCACGCAACGGCGGGTTGATCTTCAGGTGCCCCCGCTGCGTCTCGAGGTCGTCCTGGGTGAAGGTCAGGTAGTGCGGGCAGGTCTCGAGCGTCACATCGGCGCCCTGTGTCCGGTACCAGTCGACCAGGTCGACGCTGCGGGGCAGCGACAGGTGGCAGACGTGCAGCCTGGCCCCCGTGTCGGCGGCGACCTCGAGCGCCGTCAGCACGCCGAGCGTCTCCGAGACGGGCGGACGAGAACGTGAGTGCGACTGCGGGTCGCTGCTGCCCGCCGCTCGCTCCTCGCCGAGGAGTGCCTGGATGATCTCGTTGTTCTCGGCGTGCGTGCACAGCGTGCGTCCCGCGTCCCGAACCGCGGCCATGACGCTCAGCAGCTCGCGGTCGTCGATGCGAGGAAAGCGCGTCTCGTGCGTGTGGAACAGCGACACCTTGAAGCCGGCGGCACCAGCCTCGGCGAGTTCGCCGGCCGCGCGCCAGCCACCGCCGGGCGCGAGCGTGCCGAGGAGCGCCACGTCGATGTGCGCCTCATCGTTCGCGAGGTCCTGCTTCGCGCGGAGCCTGTCGAGGCTGTTGATGGGGCCGGTGCCGTCATAGGGCATCTCGACGATCGTCGTCACGCCGCCGGCCGCAGCGGCCCTCGTCGCCGCCGCGATGCCCTCGCCGCCGTGCGAGAGGGAATGCACGTGCGCATCCACCACACCGGGCAGCACGTAGGCGTCGCCGACGTCGACGATGCGTGCACCAGCGGGCGCCGGAGTGCGGGAGCGCCCCGTGTGCACCGCAACGATGCGCGGCCCCGCCGCCCACACCTCGCCTGGCCCCCAGACACCGCGCGGGTCTCGGATCTTCCCGCGCACGATGAGGGTCGCGACGAGGTTGTCCTGCGCCTGCGCTGCTGGATCCATGCACACAGAATAAGAACGTCACGACTGTTTCGGCTACTGCGTTCTCAGATCGCGGGACGAGCTGCGGGTGCAGGTGGAGGTGGAGGTGCGGGTGCAGGTCGAGGTGGAGGTGGAGGTGCGGGTGCAGGCCGCTGCGGCGACGGGAAGCTGTAGGTGGGCAGGGCCGGCGTTGAGGTGAAGGCCCTGTTGGACGGGCGCACCCCGACGCCGCAGACCTCGGCCTCGCGCAGGTTTGCGCGACGCCGCGCCTGCGTATCCCCGAAGTCTGCGCGGGGTACGGCCACGGCGCTCGCAGACCCGGGCTATCCGCAGGTCGCCACCTCCGTGAAGCTGCCAGAGGCCGACATCTTGGCGTGCGGCACGACGGCGCGGCCGCTCAGCGGATGCGGTGGTGGTCGAAGACGATGCTCGTTCGAGTGGATGCGACGGCAGGGTGCGTCGACAGGTTCGCCACCACGAACTCCCGCGCGTCATTCGAATCGCGGACCGCGACGTGAACGATGAAGTCCTCCGAGCCGCCGAGGAAGAAGATCTGCACGACCTCGGGCAGTGCACGCATCTCCTCCGCGAAGTGAGCGAGCTCCTGACGCTGCCCCGAGCGGATGTTGACGCTGATGAGGGCCTGCAGCGCAAGGCCCAGCTGCGGCAGGCCCACATCCGCTGTGAACCTCGTGATGATGCCGCGATCGACGAGCGAGCGCACGCGCGCGATGCACGTCGACTGGGCGATGCCGACCGCGGTCGCGAGCTGCGTGTTCGACTGCCGCGAGTTGGCCTGCAGCAGCTCGACAAGACGGCGGTCGACCTCGTCGAGCATTCCGGCATCGACTGCCCGTAGTTCCTTCGGCGTTTCACCCACGCGCGTGCTCCTTCATCGCAGTTTCCTCCTGATTCTCCCTCATGTGCCGATGTTTCTTCGGTATGCAACGTATTCGAAGCACGTTCTGCGCATGATTGCCGGAGAGAAACACCGAACGAGCACGAACACAAAGGGGTAATCATGCGCATCGGGGTCCCGACGGAGATCAAGAACAACGAGAACCGCGTGGCCATCACGCCCGCCGGGGTCCACGAGCTGGAACGCCACGGCCACGAGGTCTTCATTGAGGCGGGGGCAGGCCTCGGCTCAGCTATCGCCGACACCGCCTACGAGGCGGCGGGTGCGCGCATCCTCGCGACCGCAGACGAGGTCTGGTCCACGGCCGAGCTGCTGCTCAAGGTGAAGGAGCCCATCGCCTCCGAGTACCGCCACATGCGCCCCGAGCTGGTGCTCTTCACGTACCTCCACCTCGCGGCCGACCGCGCGCAGACGGAGGCGCTCGCGGACGCCGGCACGACCGCCATCGCGTACGAGACGGTGCAGCTCCCGAACCGCTCCCTGCCGCTGCTCACGCCCATGAGCGAGGTCGCGGGCCGCCTCGCCACCCAGGTCGGGGCCTACCACCTCATGAAGGCCGCGGGCGGACGCGGCCTGCTGCTCGGCGGCGTGCCCGGCACCCCGAAGGCGAAGGTCGTCGTCATCGGCGGTGGCGTCGCCGGGGAGCACGCCGCTGCGAACGCCGTCGGCATGGGCGCGGACGTCACCATCATCGACCTGAACATCCCGCGCCTGCGAGAGCTCGAGGTGCAGTTCCAGGGCAAGATCCAGACGCGGGCATCTTCGGCGTACGAGATCGCGGCGCAGCTCGCCGAGGCCGACCTGGTCGTCGGCTCCGTCCTCATCCCTGGCGCCGCCGCCCCGAAGCTCGTCACCGACAAGATGGTGGCGGGCATGAAGAAGGGCTCGGTGCTCGTCGACATCGCAATCGACCAGGGCGGATGCTTCGAGGGCTCCCACCCGACGACGCACGACGACCCGACGTTCCCCGTGCACAACTCGATCTACTACTGCGTCGCCAACATGCCGGGCGCCGTGCCGGAAACCTCGACGCGCGCTCTCACGAACGCGACGCTCCCGTACGTGACCGCCATCGCCGATAAGGGCTGGAAGCGGGCCATGCAGGAGGACCCTGCCCTCGCGCTCGGCCTCAACGTGCACGGCGGGCAGATCACCAACCGAGGTGTCGCCACGGCGCTCGGCCTCGCATACCGCCCGGTCGACGAGGTCCTCGCCGCCGAGTAGCTCGCTCCCCGGCGCCGCGCCGGCGTCCCGCGCCAAGGCCAACGCCAACGCCCGCCAGCCCGCGACGTCCCGTGCCCACGCCATCCCGCGCCCGCACCCGCGCCGCACCACCCCGCACCGCGCCCACCTCGATCGCTGCCCGGCGTTTCGCCCTCCAAAACCGTTCCTGGAGGGCGAAACGCCGGGCAGCGACTGGCTTGCGGGGCGGGGCGGGGGCGCCGGGGCGCCCGGGGGCTACGCGCTCGCCGTGGCCGTGCTCGTGGAAGCAGCGGTCGGGCCGGAGACGGCGCCGGCACGAGAACCGGCACCGACCTCAGCCCCGGCCCCCTTCGACCCGCGCTTCGTGCGGCCGGGGACGACGAGTCGCCCGAGCAGCGCGAGCAGGCCGTCGACGACCAGCGCGAGCCCCGTGACGAGGACAGCGCCGACCAGCACGCGCCCGTAGTCCGTGACCGCGAGGCCGTCGAAGATGTAGCGTCCGAGGCCGCCGAGGTTCACGTAGGCGGCGATGGTCGCCGTGGCGATGACCTGCAGCACCGCGCTGCGGAGTCCCGCGACGATGAGGGGCATCGCGTTCGGCAGCTCGACCTGCCACACGATCTGCCACTCGGTCATGCCCATCGCGCGCGCCGCATCCACGGTCGCGCGGCTCACGTTCGCGACACCCGAGTAGACGCCGGCGAGGAGCGGGGGCACGGCGAGCACGACCAGCGCGATCACCGGCGGGAACAGTCCGAGGCCCATGAGCAGCACCAGCAGCGTCATGAGACCGAGGCTGGGGAGTGCTCGCAGCACGTTGGCGGTGGCGACGATGAACGTCGTCCCCTTGCCCGTGTGGCCGATGACGAGACCGAGCGGGAACGCGATGACCGCGGCAAGCGCGACCGCCAGCAGCGAGTACCAGAGGTGCTCGCCGACCCTGGCTGGGATGCTCGAGGAGCCCGCCCAGTTGGCCGGGTCGAGGAAGTAGGCCAGCATCTCGTTGAACATCAGATGTCCCCCTTCGCGATGACGGTGTCGAGCATGGCGGTCTCGGTGCGCTCGTTCGGCGTGCGCCTCGACGCCCGCTTCGCCTTCACCCGGTCGCTGCGCAGCCATGGGGTGGTCGCGACGCCGATGATCGCGATGACGCGGTCGAAGATGAACGCGAGCACGAGGATCGTGATGATGCCCGCGAAGATCTGGTCAGGGTAGTCGCGCTGGAACCCGGCGGTGAAGAGCTGGCCGAGGCCGCCGACGCCGATGACGGCGCCCACGGAGACGAGCGACACGTTGGTGACCGCGACGACCCTGAGCCCGGCGACGAGCACGGGGATGGCGAGGGGCAGCTCGACCGCGATGACGCGTTTGATGGGCGAGTAGCCGATGGCGCTCGACGCGTCCTTCACATCGTCCGGAACCGCGTCGAGCGACTCAAGCACGGTGCGGATGAGCAGCGCTGTCGAGTACAGCGTCAACGCGATGATCACGTTGAGCGGGCTGATGATGGGCGTGCCCACGATCGACGGGATCACGACGAAGAGCGCGAGCGAGGGGATCGTGAAGACGATGCTCGCGACGATGATCGCGACGCCTCGTCCGCGCGGTCGCCCGACGAGGAGCATCCCGAGCGGGAGGGCGATGACGAGGCCGAGCACCGTCGGCACCACCGACAGCACGGTGTGCTGGATGATGATCGGCCAGACCGTCTCCCAGTTCGCGATGAGCCAGTTCATGATCGGTCGCCGCTCGCGTCCGCGACGCGGGCGAAGACGGCCTCGCCGCGCACCACCCCGGTGGCCACGCCGGCCTGGTCGACGACGATCGCGAGGCCGGCCGGGGAAGCGAGCACCGCATCCAGGGAGCGACGCAGGTTGTCGTCGAGCGTCACGACCGCGCCGACCGGGACGCGCAGCGAGCTCGCACGGTGCAGCCACGCGTCGGGGCGTCCGTCGTCGTCGACCGCGAGCGACCACTCGGCCGTGTGCCCGTCGAGGCCGATGATGCCGGCTACGGCGTCGGCGAGGGGCTCCGCGGTGAGGGAGGCGTCCCGGAACGTGAGGGCGCGGTAGCCGCGGTCCTTCGAGATCATGCTCGACACGAATGTGTTGGCGGGCCTCGTCATGACCTCCTCGGCTGCCGCGTACTGGTGGAGCACGCCGCCCGGCCCGAAGACGGCGATCTTGTCGCCGAGGATGAGGGCCTCGTCGATGTCATGCGTCACGAACACGATCGTCTTCTTCAGCTCGCGCTGCAGGCGGATCATCTCTTGCTGCAGCTCGTCGCGCACGACGGGGTCGACGGCGCTGAACGGCTCGTCCATGAGCAGGATGGGCGGGTCTGCCGCGAGGGCACGGGCCACACCGACGCGCTGCTGCTGGCCGCCGGAGAGGTCGGCCGGGTAGCGGTGGACGAGCTCGGGGCGGAGGCGGACGCGCTCGATGGCATCCATGGCCTTCGCTCTGGCCTCCTTCGCGGGGACCCCTTTCAGGCGCAGCACCGTCGCGACGTTGTCGAGCACCGTGCGGTGCGGGAAGAGGCCGGCGTTCTGGATCACGTACCCGATACCGAGGCGCAGCTGCGTCGAGGGGACGTCCGCGACGTCCTTGCCCGCCACCGTGATGCGGCCGCTGGACGCGTCGATCATCTTGTTGATCATGCGCATCGACGTGGTCTTGCCGCATCCGCTCGGCCCGACGAAGGCCGTGAACGAGCCCTCCTCGATGTTGAGGCTGAGGTCGTTCACCGCCGTGGTGCCATCCGGATACGTCTTGGTGACGTTCTCGAAGGTGATCATGCTGCTCCTTGGCTGGTGACGGGTGGTCGTGGGGCGAGCGTGGAGCTCACGCGTCCTGCACGTGCTCGCTCAACTCGGCGATGTCGGCGCGCACGCGATCGATTCGCTGAGAGGTCATGATCGCCGGGTCGTTGAGGGCGAGGGTCTCGCGGATGCGCTTCGAGAGCTGCACCACAAGCGGAGCGCGGTCCTTCATGCTCGGGGCCGGTGCGGCGACGCCCACGCCGACGGCGAGGAGCCCCTCGATCGCGAGGAGTCGCTCGGCCGCCTCGAGGCTGTCCTCGAGGAGCCGCACGGCCAGGTAGCCCTGCGCGTTGTGGTCTTCCACGCCGTCGCCGACGACGCCGCCGAGATGCGAGACGGGCGCCGCGAGCTGCTGCAGGCGCGCCATGAGCGACGAGGCCGTGTTCGCCAGGATGACGGGCACGAACGGATGCTCGGCGTCGTCGATCGACAGCACCTGCTCGACGAGCGAGCGCTCGGAGCGGAGCCGCCTGATCATGAGCGAGCAGCGCCGCTCGCTCATGATGCCGAAGTGCGCGAGCAGGAGGCGCACGGAGTCGGCCGTGATGGCCATCTGGATCGTCGAGAAGTTGCCGTTCGAGATGATGACGTCGTTGTCGATGTCGATGTACGGGTTCTCGCTGCGCGCGTTCAGCTCGACCGTGACCGATTCTCGCAGCACATCCGCCTGCTCGATGAGGGTGCCGTGCACCTGCGGCACGGTGCGCATGGAGAGCGGGTCCTGAAGGGAGCCCGCCGTGGCCGGCCCGTAGGCGCGGCTCGAGCCGAGCAGGGAGCGGAAGCGTGCGGCCGCCCGGATCTGGCCGGGGTGGGGCCTGGCCGCGACGACCTTCTCCTGGAAGCCCTTGACGCTGCCGTTGAGGGCGTCGAAGGTGTGGGCGACGACGAGGTCAGCGGATGCGGTGAACCGGTCGAGCCGCACGGAGGTGAGGGCGGCGATACCGACGGAGGCGGCGTTCGCCCCGACGAGCGCGAGCCCGTCCTTCGCGGCGAGCTCGAGCGGCACGAGACCGGCCGTCGCCAGCGCCTCGCGGGCGGGGACGGTCTGGGTGCCCGTCTCATCGAGCACGCGCCCGCGGCCGACGAGAACGTTGCCGACGGCGGCGAGCATGGACAGGTCGGCGGCACCCACGGACCCCTCGGACGGGATGGCCGGGGTGACGCCGCACTCGAGCAGGCAGCGCAGGCCCTCGAACAGTGCCGTCGTGGCGCCGGAGTTGCCCTGCGCCATGACGGCGAGGCGCGCGAGCATCACGGCTCGCGCTTCGATGGGGGTGAGGTTCTTGCCGACCGCCGCGTCGTGGGAGGCGAGCACGAACAACTGGAACGCGTGCTGCAGCTCCTCCGGGATCTCCTGGTCGCGCAGCGGCCCGAGGCCGCGGTTGACGCCGTATGCGGGCTCGCCGCGGGCCATGACGCTCTCGATCACGCCCCGCGCCTCCGCGAGCCGGACCCTGACGTGCGGGTCGATGTCGAGGTGGCCGACCGTGACGGCGAGCCGCTCCAGGATCCGCGGCGTCATCCGGTCGCGGCCGATGACGAAGCTCGTCAGCGGCAACGACCCCTCTGCGCTGGTGCCCGCGAGCGCGTTGACTCCGGCCGAGGAGGCATCCGTGACCGACCGCTTGCCCTGCGCTGCCCGCTTGCTGGGGCGCATCGTGGGTCGCACGTGCGGCCGTTCGGCGTCTGCGTGCTGCTGCATCCGGAACTCGCTTCTCGTAGATCTTGGAGCTGAAGGTGAGGAAAGCGGGGGGGGTGAGAGTCGGTCGGGAAGTCGGTGGTTCAGGGTGCTGCTGCCGAGAGGGTGGATGCGGCGGGACTCGCCCGCATCCACCCTCGCAGCGTCACCGCGTGATGGGGAAGCGGAGCCTAGGCGCCGAGCAGGCCCTTCTCGGTGAGCCAGTCGGTCGCGGCCTTGGTGGGCTCGACCTTCTCGTCACCGGAGACACGCGTGTTGAGGGCGATGAGCTCGTCGGTCGTCAGCTGCGCCGAGATGGCGTCGATGACCTCAGCGACCTCGGGGGTGAGCTTCTCGGTGTTGCCGACAGGGATGACCTGCTGGGCCGGGAAGTTGTTCTTCGGGTCCTCGAGCACGACCAGGTCGTTCTCGACGATCGCAGGCGACGTCGTGAAGATGTTCGCGACCTGCACCTGTCCGCTGACCAGCGCGTCGACCGTTGCCGGTCCGCCACCATCGGCGATGGGGGTGAACGCTGCAGGCTCGACGCCGTAGTTCGCCTTCAGACCAGGCAGACCCTGCGGGCGCTCCTGGAACTCGGCCGGGGCACCGTAGGTGATCTCGGCGTTGTGGGCGGCCAGGTCGGCGATGGTCGTCAGGTTCCACTTCTCAGCGGTCTCCTTCGTGACGACAACGGCGTCCTTGTCCTCGGCGTCGGCCGGGGTGAGGCCCGTGAGCCCCTCCGTCTCGAGTGCCGCGGTGAGGTTCGTGTTGATGGTCTCCGCGTCCGTCGTCTCTGCCTCGGGGTCGAGGAAGATGAGGAGGTTGCCCGTGTAGTCGGGGATGAGGTCGATCGATCCGTCCGACAGCGCGGGGATGTACGCCTCGCGCGAGCCGATGTTGAACTGCGTCTCGACGGTGAAGCCGGCGTCCTTCAGCGCTTCCGCGTAGAGGTTTCCGATGATCTCGGACTCTGGGAAGTTGGCCGAGGAGACGACGATCGTGTCGCCGGATGCTGCGCCAGCGTCGGTGCCGCCAGCGTCGGGAGCGGTCGGGTTGGAGCAGGCCGAGAGGAGGCCGATCGCTGCGAGTGCAGCGACGCCTCCGGTAATCAGACGCTTCTTCTGCATTGGGGTTCCCCTATCTTCGGCGGTAGCCAGAACATCAGTGAGTTCGGCCATCTTAGGAATGTGCCCCATGAATTCGGAGCGCGCTTCCCGGATAGCGCGAATTAACTCTGTGTTACGTGCGCAACGTCGCGGACCGGCCCGGTGTTCCCGAACCAGATGCGGCGCATCCTCAGTACATTCGCACGAAATGCGGGAAGTCAACCCTCAGCGCGCGCGGAAGCCAAACCGGGTAGAAATGACCACGTGACGACCTCATCCTCGCTCCCGCTCATCGCCGTCATCGCGACGGGCGGCACCATCGCCAGCACGACGACGGCATCGGGCGCGACCACGCCGAGCCTCGGGGCGGATGCCCTGCTCGAGGGAACCGCGGCGCAGGGCGCCGAGCTGCGCGCCGTGAACCTCATGGCCGTCGACTCGTCGAGCCTCACACTCGCCGACATGCAGTCGATCAGCGACGAGGTGCGGCGCCAGGTCGAGGACGACGAGGTCAGCGCCGTCATCGTGCTGCACGGCACCGACTCGATGGAGGAGACCTCGCTGCTCACGGACCTGCAGCTCGAGAGCGACAAGACCGTCGTCTTCACCGGCTCACAGTTCACGGCCGAGTCGGAGTCGCCGGACGGGCCGGCGAACGTCGCGGCAGCCCTCGCCGCCGCACTCGACCCGAAGAACCGCGGCCGAGGCGTGCTCGTCGCGTTCGGCGGCAGGCTCCTCAAGGCGTGGGGGCTGACGAAGGCCTCAGCAGACCGCGCGGACGCGTTCCGCAGCGTCACCGACAAGCCCGCCCGCCGCCTGCACCTTCCCGCGCCCGTCGCCGGCATGCGCGTCGACACCGTCGCGGTCAGCCCCGGCGCCGACGCGACCCACCTGCACGCGAGCCTCGAGGCCGGCGTGCAGGGCATCGTCCTCGTCGGCCTCGGCTCAGGCAACGCGAGCCAGAGCGTCGTCTCGGCGGCCTGGGAATGCCAGGCATCGGACATCCCGCTCGTCGTGTCGAGCCGCGTGCCGTTCGGCGTGCTCAAGGCCAGCTACGGCGGGGGCGGCGGCGGACACGACCTCGCGGTTGTCGGCGCCATCCACGCGGCCGTCCTGCGGGCCGGTCAGGCGCGCATCCTGCTCGCCGCCCTCCTCGCCAACGAGGCGACGTCAGAGGAGATCGCTGCGGCGTTCGCCGCCGAGTAGCTCGGCGCCGCCGCTGGAGCCGCCCGCCGCGCCGGCCGGCCCCTGGCGCGTGACCAACATCCGTGCAATATCGGCACCCGTAGCCCCGAAACCGGCTCAACGCACGTGTATTGCACGCAACTTGGTCACGACCCCGCCGCACCGCCCTGTTCAGCCACCGGGGCACCGCTCGCGCACGACCGCCGCAGCCGCCTCGCTGGGTCATCCGCCTCGCTGGGTCTTACTCTGCCGCCGTGACACCGCCGCCGCATGACCATCATCCGTGCAATATCGGCGCCCATGGCCCCGAAACTGGCTCGACGCACGTGTATTGCACGCAAGTTGGTCACGGCCCCGCCGCGCCGCCCTGTTCAGCCGCCGCGCTGAGTCGCCTCTGAGCCAGCCACAGCGCCAATCGCCGCGCTGAGGCTCGCTGCGCCGCCGCACCACCGCCCGCGCATGCCGCCGAGCCGGCGCCGGCGCCGGCGCCGGCATGACCAACATCCGTGAGAAAACGGCGTCCGCAGTCCCGAAATCGGCTCAAAGCACGCGTCGATCACGCAAGTTGGCCGCCTCGCGGGCGGATGCCGCCGGGTGGCCGCCACCACCTCACCTGTCGGCGAGAAGCGGCGGCTCGCGTTCTGCCCTAGCTGGCGTAGCTGCCGACGAGGCGCACCGCGCCGCCATCGACGCCCTTGGCGCCCTGCTCGAAGCCCTCGAAGTCACGCGACTCGGTCGAGATCGTGCCGGCAACCCACGACGGTAGGCCAGCGGCTTCGAGCCACTCGACGACCGCGGATGCACGCTGGGCGTCGACGACGGCGAACATCCCGATCCCGAGGTTCCAGGTGCCTTCCGTCGACTCGAGGTCGGTGCCAGCGAACCCCGCGAGGACGCGGAAGATGTCGTTCGGCGACCAGGCGCCGCGGTCGAGCTCGATCCAGGCACCCTGCGGGAGGACCCGCGCGAGGTTGGCGGCGATGCCGCCGCCGGTGACGTGGCTGAAGGCGTGCACGGCGCCGTCGAGGGCAGGCTCGGCGAGGAGCTTGACGAGGGGGCCGGTGTAGAGGCGGGTCGGCTCGAGGAGCACTTCGCCGACGACGCCGCCGAGCTCGGCGGAGGTGTCGGTGAAGGCGAGGCCCTGGTCGGCGACGATGCGGCGCACGAGCGAGTAGCCGTTCGAGTGGAGGCCGCTCGAGGCGATCGAGATGACGACGTCGCCGTGCTGCACGCGCTCAGGCCCGAGCATCCGGTCAGCCTCGACGACGCCGACCGCGGCGCCTGCCACGTCGTAGTCGTCGGGGCCGAGGAGGCCAGGGTGCTCTGCGGTCTCGCCGCCCGTGAGTGCGGTGCCGGTCTCGGCGCACGCCTTCGCGATGCCCTCGACGATCGAGGCGATGCGCTCCGGCACGACCCGACCGCAGGCGATGTAATCGGTCATGAAGAGGGGCTCGGCGCCCACGACGACGATGTCGTCGACGACCATGGCCACGAGGTCCTGGCCGATCGTGTCGTGCTTGTCGATCGCCTGCGCGATCGCGACCTTCGTGCCGACGCCGTCTGTCGACGTGGCGAGGATCGGCTTCGTGAACGAGGTCAGACGCGAGGCGTCGAAGAGGCCGGCGAAACCGCCGACTCCCCCGAGCACTTCCGGTCCGTGGGTCGCCTGGACGGCGCGCTTCATGAGCTCGACGGCGGTGTCACCCGCACGGGTGTCGACGCCAGCGGCGGCGTAGAGGTCGTTGCCTGACACAGAATGCCCTTTCCTCGGGGGGATGCGCCCAACAGCCTAGTGCGCCGCGAACGTGACGCCGGAAGCGAACCCTCTACACGCGGGTGCGCGCGGATCCGCGAGCTGTGACAAAATCGGAAAATCGTTCAGGGCGCCTCGGTGCCTCATCACACTCGTGGCCCTCGCGGGCCCCGTCGAAACTGTGGCCCTCGCGGGCCCGGTCAAATCCGTGGCCCTCGCGGGCCCGGTCAAATCCGTGGCCCTCGCGGGCCCGCTTACCTGTGCTTGGAGCTCCCCCAGCGTGTGCGGCATTGTTGGTCACGTCTCGACCAGTCCCGTCAACCAACAGATCTACGATTCCCTCCTGCTCCTGCAGCATCGCGGTCAGGATTCGTCCGGCATCGCGACGGCGGACGGTGACACCTTCCACATCGCGAAGGTCAAGGGCCAGGTGCGGGAGGGCTACCGCACCCGCGACATGCGGAACCTGCTCGGCAACGTCGGCCTCGGCCACGTCCGCTACGCGACGGCCGGCAGCGCGAAGAGCGACGACGAGGTGCAGCCGTTCTACGTGAACGCGCCCTACGGCATCGTCCTCGTGCACAACGGCAACCTGACGAACACGCGAGAGCTGCGCAAGGAGCTCTTCAACGTCGACCGCCGGCACCTGAACTCGTCGAGCGACACGGAGCTGCTGCTCAACGTCCTCGCGAACGAGCTGCAGCACGGCATCAACGGGGACGAGCTCACGCCGGATGACCTGTTCGACGCGATCTCGCGCCTGCACGACCGCGTCGAGGGCTCCTACGCATCCGTGGCCCTGCTCTCCGGACACGGACTGCTCGCGTTCCGCGACCCGTTCGGCATCCGCCCCCTCGTGCTCGGTCGACGCGACGACGAGCACGGCCGCGACGAGTGGGTCGTGGCGTCCGAGTCGTTGGTGCTGGAGTCCGGCGGCTACGACCTGGTCCGCGACGTGGAGCCGGGCGAGGCCATCTTCATCACGATGGGCGGCGAGCTGTACTCGCGCCAGTGCGCCGTGAACCCGCGCCTCGTGCCGTGCTCGTTCGAGTACGTGTACCTGGCCCGCCCCGACTCCGTCATGAACGGCATCTCCATCTACGAGTCGCGCCTGCGCATGGGGAAGACCCTCGCCTCGAAGGTGGAGCGCAGCATCACCGCCGGCGACATCGACGTGGTCATGCCCATCCCGGACTCGGGCCGACCGACCGCGATGGAGATGGCGAAGACCCTCGGCATCGACTACCGCGAGGGCTTCTACAAGAACCGCTACGTGGGCCGGACGTTCATCATGCCAGGGCAGAAGGTGCGCAAGAAGTCGGTGCGCCAGAAGCTCAACGCGCTCCCGACGGAGTTCCGCGGCAAGAACGTGCTGCTCGTCGACGATTCGATCGTGCGCGGCACGACGTCGAAGGAGATCGTCGAGATGGCGCGTCAAGCTGGCGCGAACTCGGTGACGTTCGCGTCCGCTGCTCCCCCGGTGCGTTACCCGCACGTCTATGGCATCAACATGCCGTCGCGCGGCGAGCTCGTGGCCTCCGGAAGGTCGATCGAGGAGATCGCGTCGGTCATCAGCGCCGACCGCCTCGTGTACCAGGAGGTCGGAGACCTGTTCACGGCCATCACCGAGGGCTCCGACGTGAAGGAGCTCGACATGAGCTGCTTCGACGGCAAGTACGTGACGGGCACCGTGACTCCCGAGTACCTGGCCTGGCTCGAGCTCAACACGAAGAGCTAGCCGGGCGGGACAGACCTCCGGGAAACGCATGTTCGTTGCACGACGAGCATGCGTTTTCCATAGGTTCCGAAGGGGATGCTCGATGCGGTTCGACTGCAGCGACGGGGTCGGTGCGCAGGTCTGCGCGCCGGTAGAGTCCCGTGCATGACCGACGCGCACCCCGCACCCCGCAATCGCACGCGCGACCTCACGCAGGTCGCCGTGTTCGCCGGCATCGTGGCAGCGCTCGGAGTGGTGCCGGCCATCACGATCCCCGGCCCTGGAGTGCCGATCACCCTGCAGACGCTCGGCGTCATGCTCGCCGGCGCCGTGCTCGGCTCGAAGCGCGGCTTCTCGGCGCTGCTGCTCTTCGACGTCCTGGTGCTCGCCGGGCTCCCGCTTCTCGCGGGCGGCCGCGGTGGGCTCGCCGTGCTCGCGAGCCCCACGGTCGGCTACTTCATCGGCTTCCCCATCGCGGCGTTCGCGGTCGGCTGGCTCGTCGAGCGCTTCGGCAGCCCGTTCCGCATCCTCCCCGGCATCGTCTCGACGGCCGTCGGGGGCGTGTTCGTGCTCTACCTGCCCGGAATCATCGGCGTCGCCCTCGTGGCGAAGATCGGCTTCGGGGCCGCGGCGCTGTCGGCACTCGCCTTCCTGCCGGGCGACCTCGCGAAGGCCGTCATCGCGGCGGTCATCGCGCGAGGTGTGCACAAGGCCTACCCGGGGCTGCTCCCCGATCGGCGGCCGCGAGACCGACCGACCTCGCCCGACCAGGCAACGGCACCGGCAGTGGATGCGTGAGGCCGGGGCCGTCGTCGTACCCCGCGGGTGCCTCCTGAGCCGGGGCCGCGCATGATCGAGCTGCGCCACGTCAGCGTGAGCTTCGGCGAAGGCGCGCAGCGTCGCTCCGTGCTCGACGGCATCTCGGTGACACTCGGCGAGCAGCGGATCGGCGTCATCGGTGCGAACGGCTCGGGGAAGTCGAGCCTCGCGCGACTGCTCAACGGGCTGCTGCTGCCCTCGAGCGGGACCGTCTCGGTCGAGGGCTTCGACACGAGGCGCGCCGGCAGGGAGGTGCGGCGACGGGTGGGGTTCTGCTTCACCGACCCCGACTCGCAGATCATCATGCCGACCGTGGGCGAGGATGTCGCCTTCGGGCTCGGTCGGCGCGGTCTGAGCAGGGCGGAGATCGCCGCACGCACGGCTGCGGCGCTCGAGCAGGTCGGTCTCGCCGACCGCGCCGACCATCCAGCGCATCTGCTCTCCGGAGGGCAGAAGCAGCTGCTCGCCCTCGCGGCCGTGCTCGTGACCGAGCCGAGCATCCTCGTGCTCGACGAGCCGACGACGCTCCTCGATCTGCGCAACTCGCGCGCGATCGCGGCGCGCATCGCCACGCTCCCCCAGCAGGTGGTCCTCGTGACGCACGATCTCGAGATCTTGGAGGGCTTCGACCGCGTGCTCGTGGTGCACGAGGGGCGCCTCCACTTCGACGGTCCGCCACGGGATGCGGTTTCCGCCTATCGCGTTGCTGTCTCCCTCGAGGGCGGCCTGTGACTCCCCTTCCCGCGACCGCGACGGCGACGGCTACGGCGACGGCGACGGCGACGGCTCGTGGCTGACCGCGGAACAGCACTGGCCGTCTACGTGCCGGGCGGCTCCGTCATCCATCGCCTGCCGGCCGGCTTGAAGCTGCTCGCGCTCACGGCCGCCGGGGCGGCCGTGCTCGCGCTCGGCTCACCGCTCTCCGCCGGCATCGCCGTCGCGGTCTCGGCGCTCGGCTTCGCGGCGGCGCGCCTTGGCCCTCGATACGCGTGGCGCGGCGTGCGCCCGACCTGGATCTTCCTGCTCGGCATCTTCGCCTTCCAGTGGTGGACCGCCGACCTGTCTCGGGCCGTCGGCGTCGTCGGCTCGATCATCGCTCTGGTGCTCGCGGCGACACTCGTGAGCCTCACGACCCGCACCACGGACATGATCGACGCCATCGTCTGGCTGCTCGGGCCGCTGCGTCGAGTGGGCGTGAACCCAGACCGCGTCGCCCTGCAGCTCGCCCTCGGTGTGCGTGCGGTGCCCCTCGTCGCCGAGCTCGCCGAGACCGCGAGGCAGGCACAGTACGCGCGGGGCCGTCGCGGCAGCCCGCGGGCTTTCGCCGTGCCGCTCGTCGTCAGGGCGCTGCGTCGTGCCGACGCCATGTCCGACGCCTTGCACGCAAGGGGCCTCGACGACTGACGATGGCCCGCCTACCGCTGGTGCGCTAGGAGCGGTTCTCGAGCTCGTCTGCGCGGATCAAGCGCGCGTCGACCGAGCGCTTCGCGGACACGCGGCCGGCGATGTACCCGGCGATGCCGCCGAGCGCGAGCGTGACGGGCACCGTGAATGCGAGGAGGAACGCGAACACCTGGATGCGGGAGAACACCTCGTTGGGCGGGAACGCGAAGGTGAGGATCGTCACCAGGACGACGCCGACGATCGCACCGAGCACGAGGAAGCTGCTCATGCGAGGGACGTGGTGCACCCTCGCCGCCGTCTCCCGAACGCCGTCGTCCACGTCCTCGTCCTGCTCCTCGAACTCGGCGAGTTCAGCGTCGTAGCCCTCGAACTCGCGTCCGGCGTCGACCTCGCGGCCTGCCATGGTGTCGGCGCCGTCTTCGGGGCGCGACTGAGTGGGTTCGTTCTCGCGGAGCATGCATCCATTGTCGCGCAGTTCGCGGGGAGCGTTCGCAGACTCCGATGGAGCGCCGGGAGCTCCAGCGAGCAGGGCTGGCAGACCGTGCAGGCGGGACGCGCTCGTCAGCGGCGCACGAGCGGCAGCCAGGGAGAGACGTCGGCGCGGGTTCCGGATGCGCGCACCCGGTTCGCCTCGAACGCCTCCTGCCAGCTCGCGCGGCCAGTTGCGAGCTCGAGCCAGGTGTCGACGTCGAGCTCGATGACGTTCGGCGGCGTGCCGCGGGTGTGGCCTGGGCCCTCCACACACTGCACGGCGCCGAACGGCGGCACCCGCACCTCGACGCTCGCGCCCGGGGCACGGTCTTCGAGAGCCTGCAGGGTGTAGCGGACGGCCATCGCGGCGTCGGCGCGGAGCGTTGGGCGACCCGCGGCGCGGGCTTCGCTCCAGGCGGTGATGGCTCCGAGCCCTGCGGCGTCGGCGATTCGGGGTTTCGGCACACCCCCATTGTGCGACAGGACAGGCGCGCAGGGTGCGAACGCGGTGCCGTCCGTGGCGGCCAGGTGTCGTCGTGCGGTCATCTGCGTTCACGCGGCGGCACGAGCCGTCGTCCCCGGTTAGGCTGGTGCGGTGAGAATTCTCGTCCTCGGATCCGGTGCCCGCGAGCACGCAATTGTTGCCGCCCTCCACAGCGAGCGCGCACACTCGATCGTCACGGCCCCGGGCAACCCCGGCATCGCCGCTGAGTCTGAGGTGATTCGGCTCGACGTGAATAACCCGTCGCTTGTCACCGACTTCGCCAAGGACGAGAACTTCGACCTCGTCGTCATCGGACCTGAGGCCCCACTCGTCGCGGGTGTCGCCGACGCCCTGCGCGAGGCCGGCATCCCCGTCTTCGGCCCGTCGAAGGCCGCCGCGACGATCGAGGGCTCGAAGACGTTCGCGAAGGACGTCATGTCCCGCTCCGGTGTCCCCACCGGTGGCGCGCGCCTCGCGGAGACGCTCGACGAGGTGGCCGCCGCCATCGACGAGTTCGGTGCGCCATACGTCGTGAAGGCCGACGGCCTCGCCTCGGGCAAGGGCGTCATGGTGACCGAGAGTCGCGAGGACGCGCTTGTCCACGCCGAGCACTGGCTCGCAGCCGGGCCCGTGCTCGTCGAGGAGTTCCTCGACGGCCAGGAGGTCTCGCAGTTCGTCTTCTCCGATGGCGTCAACGTGCGGGCGCTCCCGCCTGCCCAGGACTTCAAGCGCCTCCTCGCCGGTGACGAGGGGCCGAACACCGGCGGCATGGGCGCATACACTCCCGTCCCGTTCCTCAACGAGCGCTTCGGCGGAGAGCGCGCCTTCTCGAAGCTCGTCGTCGACCAGGTCGCGAAGCCGGTCGTCGACGAGATGCGCGCCGCCGGCACCCCGTTCGCCGGGCTCCTCTACTGCGGGCTCATCGTCACGAGCGCGGGCATCCGCGTCATCGAGTTCAACGCTCGCTTCGGCGACCCCGAGACGCAGGCCGTGCTCGAGCGTCTCGACCAGCCGCTCTCCGAGCTCCTCTACGCGTCCGCGACCGGCACCCTCGGGCACCTGCCCGAGGAGCTCGCGATCGCCGACAACGCGGCGGTCACGATCGTGCTCGCGAGCGAGGGCTACCCGGAGGACGTGCAGTCGGGCCGCACCATCGCCGGGGTTCCGGATGCACTGGCCGAGCCGAACGTGAAGGTGCTGCAGGCGGCGACCACGCAGCGCGACGACGACACCCTCGTGACGAGCGGCGGCCGCATCCTCAACGTCGTCGGAACCGGAGCGACGATCGCCGAGGCCCGCGCGTTCGCCTACCAGGGCCTGTCGCGCATCCACATCGACGGTGCCCAGTACCGCGCGGATATCGCGGAGCTCGCCGCCCGCGAGCAGCAGTCGTGACCGACGCCGCCAACGCTCCAGCCCTCGAGGGCTGGTCGCATGTGTCGTCCGGCAAGGTCCGTGAGGTGTACGAGACCGCCGACGACAACCGCGTACTGCTGGTCGTCGCGAGCGACCGCGTGAGCGCGTTCGACCACATCCTCTCCCCCGGCATCCCCGGCAAGGGCGCACGCCTGACGGCGCTGAGCCGTTGGTGGTTCGATCGCATCGACGTGCCGAACCACCTCCGCGAGCCGTCCGGGTGGGGCACCGCGTTGCCGGCCGACACCGCGGCACGCTCCATGCGTGTCGTGCGCCTCGAGATGTTCCCCGTCGAGTGCGTCGTGCGCGGCTACCTGACCGGCTCCGGACTCCTCGAGTATCGCGAGCACGGCACCGTGTGCGGCATCCAGCTGCCGCTTGGCCTCGAGGACGGCGACCGGCTGCCGACGCCGATCTTCACCCCCGCGTACAAGGCGCCCCAGGGTGAGCACGATGAGAACATCAGCTTCGAGAGGATGATCGAGCTCGTCGGCCTCGACGACGCCGTCGCGCTGCGCGATCTCTCGCTGCGCATCTTCCGAGAGGCATCGGCCATCGCCGAGGATCGCGGAGTGATTCTGGCCGACACGAAGTTCGAGTTCGGGCGCAACCCAGCCAACGGTGAGATCACGATCGGCGATGAGGTACTCACGAGCGACTCGTCCCGATACTGGGATGCGACGCTCTACGCCGATGAGAGCCTGCCGCTGAAGCAGCGCCTGTCGTCGTTCGACAAGCAGATCGTTCGCGACTGGCTCTCCGCGAATTGGGACAAGCAGGGGCAGCCGCCCGAGCTTCCCGCCGAGGTCATCGAGCGCACGCAGGCGCGCTACGCGGAGCTCTTCGACCGCCTGGGCGTCCGCGCCTAGGCCCGCCTAGGTCCGTCCGACGCCCCTGGAACGCAGCTCCGCCTTGGGCGCCTGCTCGTCTCGTCGTAGAATCGCCGTCGGCGGCGCACGCACTGCCGCCCTCCGCTGGGCTTGACGACCCGGACTCCCTCCTGGAATCCCGCACGCGCATCCGCGTGTGCCCGCACCGGCCGTTCCCTTCGCACTCCTCCCCTCGAGACTGGAACTCCGCCGTGACCTCCTCCCACGCCTCCGCGCCCGCTGCAGCTTCGGCGGCCCCGGCCTCGCTCTCCCCCGAGCAACGCCAGTCGGTGCTCCGCACCCTGCGGTCGCCGCGCCTCCTCAAAGTCGAGGTGCTCGGTGGACTGGTCGTGGCTCTCGCGCTCATCCCCGAGGCGATCGCCTTCTCGGTCATCGCGGGCGTCGATCCTCGGGTCGGCCTCTTCGCCTCCTTCACGATGGCGGTCTCCATCGCGATCCTCGGCGGCAGGCCCGCCATGATCTCCGCGGCGACGGGCGCCGTCGCCCTCGTGATCGCGCCCCTCATGGCCTCGCACGGCCTCGACTACCTCATCGCCGCAGTCCTCCTCGCGGGGGTCCTGCAGGTGCTCCTCGCAGTGCTCGGGGTGGCGAAGCTCATGCGCTACATCCCGCGCCAGGTGATGGTCGGCTTCGTCAACGCGCTCGCGATCCTCGTGTTCCTGGCGCAAGTGCCGGAGCTGCTCGGGGTGCCGTGGCTCGTGTATCCGCTCACCGCGCTCGCGCTCGTCATCGTGTTCGGCCTGCCGCGGCTGACGACCGCCGTACCGGCCCCGCTCGTCGCCATCGTCGTGCTCACGCTCATCACGGTGCTCGCGTCGGTCACCGTGCCGACCGTTGGCGACAAGGGAGAGCTGCCGAGCACGCTGCCCGGATTCTTCATCCCGGATGTGCCCCTCACCTTCGAGACACTCCAGCTGCTGTTCCCCTTCGCGCTCGCGATGGCGTTCGTCGGCCTGCTCGAGTCGCTCATGACGGCGAAGCTCGTCGACGACATCACCGACACCCGCTCCAGCAAGACGCGGGAGGCGTGGGGGCAGGGGGCCGCGAACATCATCACCGCCTTCTTCGGTGGGATGGGCGGTTGCGCGATGATCGGGCAGACGATGATCAACGTGAAGGCGTCCGGCGCTCGCACGCGCATCTCGACGTTCCTCGCCGGCGTCTTCCTCCTCCTGCTGGTCGTGCTGCTCGGCGACCTGGTGGCGCTCATCCCGATGGCCGCGCTCGTCGCCGTGATGATCTTCGTCTGCTGGGCGACGTTCGACTGGCACTCGATCCGCCCGTCGACGCTGCGCGGCATGCCCCTGAGCGAGACCGCCGTCATGCTCGTGACGGTCGTCGCGACCGTCACGACCCACAACCTCGCGATCGGCGTCGGCGCCGGCGTGCTGTGTGCGGTGCTGCTCTTCGCGCGCCGCGTCGCACACGTCGTGCAGGTGCGCCGCACGCTCTCGGAAGACAGCACCCTGGCTTCGTACGCGGTGACGGGGCAGCTGTTCTTCGCCTCGTCGAACGACCTGTACGCGCAGTTCGACTACGCCGCCGACCCGGCACGCGTGGTCATCGACCTGAGCGCGGCGCACGTCTGGGACGCGTCGACGGTCGCCGCCCTCGACGCGGTAATCGAGAAGTACGAGAAGCACGGCGCCTCCGTGGAGGTCGTCGGCCTCAACGCCGAGAGCGAGACCCGCCTGCAGCGGATGCGCGACGTGCTGCCGGGCGCCGGGCACTAGAGCCGCTCAGGGCTCGCCGCGAGCCGCCCCGTGCGCGATCATGGACGCATGGAGTTCTCGTTCTCGAATCCGCTGTGGCGCTGGGAGAAGCGGCGCGAGCTGTGGACGTTCGTGAGCCTCAGCGAGGACGCCTCCGACAAGATCGCCGCGGCCACGGAGCGCTTCACGCACGGCTTCGGCTCGGTGCGGGTCGAGGCGACCGTCGGCGGATCCACGTGGCGCACCTCGATCTTCCCGAGCGACGCCACCTACATCCTGCCCATCAAGAAGGCCGTACGGGAGGCCGAGGGACTCGAACTGGATGCGCCCGTCGTCGGCAAGGTGCGGCTCGTCGACGTGGAGGCCCCGCAGCAGTAGGGGGGCGCAGCCCGGCACACTCCTAGTGCGCGAGTACGGGAGCTGCCCCCACCTCCGCCGGTTCCTGGCTGAGGGATGCGCCCTGACCGCGGCGGCGGAACAGCAGCGCGGAGACCACGGCCCCGACCGCGAAGAAGCCTGCACCCCACCAGTAGGCGGCCGCGTAGCTCGCGATCATCGAGTCGCCGACCGCTGCGGGCCCGTGCTCGACGAGGTAGTCGGCGGCGGCGGTCGCGGCAAGCGTGTTCAGCAGGGCCGTGCCGATCGACCCGCCCACCTGCTGGCTCGTGTTGACCATGGCCGACGCGACGCCCGCGAACTGGCGGTCGACGCCGAGCGTCGCCGTCTGCATCGACGCCGGCATGATCGTGCCCATCGCGAACCCGATGAGCATGAGCGGCGGCATGACGTGCCCCGCATACGTGCTCGACGCATCCAGGAACGTGAGCCACACCATGCCGCTCGCGCCGAGCGACATGCCGATCGGGACGAGCACCTTCGGACCGAAGCGCGGCACCAGCAGGTTCGTGCCGAGCTGAGCCGCGAGCACGAGCATCCCGATCATTGGCAGGAACGCGAGACCGGTCTGGATCGGCGAGTAGCCGAGCGTGAGCTGCAGGTAGTACGTGACGAAGAGGAAGATCCCGAACATGCCAGCACCGGCGATCATGACCGACAGGTAGGCGGCACCTCGGTTGCGGTCGCGGACGATGAAGAGCGGCAGCAGCGGATGCCCGGCACGCGTCTGCCAGAGCACGAACGCCGCGAGAAGCACCACGGCGCCTGCGAGCATGCCCCACGTGAGCGGGGAGTCCCAGCCGTCGGTCTCGGCGTTCGAGAAGCCGTAGACGAGGCCGAAGAGGCCGCCGGAGACGAGGAGGGTGCCCGGGATGTCGAGCTTCGGGCGCGGGCCGGATCGCGAGATGGAGGGAACGTAGATGACCGCGCCGACCAGGGCGACCGCTGCGATGGCGACGTTGATGTAGAGATTCCAGCGCCAGTCGAACGCCTCGGTGAGCACGCCACCCAGGAGCAGGCCGACGGCTCCGCCTGCACCGGCGATCGCGCCGAACACACCGAAGGCGCGGGCGCGCTCCTTCGGGATCGTGAAGGTCGTGGTGAGCACGGCGAGGGCGGTGGGGGCGAGCAGTGCGCCGAAGACTCCCTGCAGTGCTCGTGCAGCGACGAGCAGCTCGAACGAGGGCGCGGCACCGCCCAGCGCTGAGGCGATCGCGAAGCCGATCAGGCCGATGACGAACGTGCGCTTGCGGCCCATGAGGTCGGAGAGGCGACCTCCGAGCAGCAGCAGGCTTCCGAAGGCGAGCGAGTACGCGGTGACGATCCACTGTCGCTGGCCGTCGGAGAAGTCGAGGTCGGCCTGCGCCGACGGCAGGGCGATGTTGACGACAGTCGCGTCGAGGACCACCATCAGCTGGGCGAGGCCCACGACGATCAGCGTGAGCCAGCGGCGACCGTCGGTCGCAGGGGTTGAGGTTTCGGACATGCGGCTCACCATATACGAGACTGAGCTGTTTCGGATACCTTGAGTTTCGTAATGTCGCGAGCTAGGCTGTGACCACAACGAGAGGTGGTTTCGATGACGCAGACTGACCTCGCCGACAGCTCCCCCACAGCACCGGCGACCGAGGCGACAGGAACGGCGACCGCACCCGAGGCACCGACCTCCCAGTCCCCGGCAAGCGCCGAGAAGAAGCCAAGACTCGGCCGCAAGCGCGACCACACGCGAGACACCGACATCCTTGAAGCGGCACTGGATGTGCTCGCCGAGACGGGCTACGACGGCATGACGATCGACATGGTCGCGACCCGCGCGAAAGCCGGCAAGGCGACGCTCTACCGGCGCTGGGCCTCGAAGTCAGACCTCGTGCTCGACGCCGTCGCCTGCATGAAGTCGAAGGACCTTGACCTCGCCGCCCTCCCGGACACGGGCTCCCTGCGCGGCGACCTGGTCGCGATGGTGCGCCCACCGAGCATCCGCGACGCCGAGCGCAAGCTCAACGTCATGACGGGCGTCGTCTCGATGATCGCCCGCGACCCCGAGATGGCCGCGGCAGCCCACGAGGCCATCGTCGCGCCGAGGGCAGCCGCCAACCGCGCCATCTTCGAGCGGGCGATCGAGCGCGGGGAGATCTCCGCCGAAGTCGACCTCGAGACCCTGAGCATGATCGCGCCGGCCATGGCCGCCTTCCGAACGCTCATCCTGCACCGCTCCCCCGACCGCGACTTCCTCATCGGCATCATCGACAACGTCGTGCTGCCGGCCGCCCAGCGCGGCGCACCCACGAGCTGAGCCTCCGCCCGGCGCAAGAGTCAGCCGGAAGCACCCGCCCGAGGCGAGAAGCCTGCGTCTCCCTCACTCTTGTTGCGGTTCTGGGGAGGAGAAGGGGCGGGAGAGGGCAGACGGATCCGGGGCGCTCCGAAAGCAGGGGTGCGCATGCGCGGGGCGCGCAGAAGGGGAGGCGCCTGGGCTTTCCTCGCGAGAAAACGACGGCCCCTCCCCTGCGCCGTCCCACTGATTGAGCAGCAGGCGGGATGAGCTCGGCACGCTCCGGGTTTCGCGACTCGGTGCGGCCGAACTCAGTTCAGGAAGCGGATACGGCAGACCTGCGCTCGCTACGCGGCGGGCACCAGGATGTCGCGCACAAGCGCGTCGAGCTGCGCATCCGCGTCGAGGAACTGGCGGAGCGTGTTGCGTGCCGCGCCGAAGTCCTGGAACTCCTCAGGAGTCATGCCCTCAACCTCGTAGGCCCGGCGGAACTCACTGAGGGTGTTCAGCTCCTCGAGGATCCCGGCTTCCACGGGGACGCCGATGCGATCCGCGACGGGGATGTCGTTCTCGTTGATGCGCGCCTGCCAGTCGAACGGCGGCGAGACGACGAGGTCTCCGCCCACGAGTTCCGACCACTGGAGCTGGTTGCGGAACGCCGCCGAGAGCACGCGGCTGCGGTAGCCGCGCTCCTGGAACACGGCGTGCGCTCGCTTGAGCGCCGCGACACCTGCCCACTCGAGGATGCCCGGAGTGACGAGGATGCGATTGGCGGTCGTCCACTTCTTGAGCCAGTCATCGAGGCGCCCACCCATGATGGTGACGACGTGCCCGAACTCCTGCTCGGGGAGACCGTCGGCGGCTCGGCGCTCGAGGGCACGCTCGAGGGCAGCACCGACCGCGACAGCCTGCGGCACGGTGAAGCTGAGGGTCGCGTTGATGCTGACGCCGCGGTAGGCCGCTTCCTCCATGGCCTCGATTCCCGTCTTCGTGGCGGGTATCTTCACGATGATGTTCTTCGCGAGCTTCGAGAACTCCTCGGCCTGGTCGGCGAGGGCAGCCGCGTCGCGGTGCAGGCGCGGGTCGGTCTGGATGGAGAGGCGGCCGTTGCGGCCTCCGCTGCGCTCGAACTCCGGCTCGAGGAGGAGGGCGGCGTTGATCGAGAGGTCGCGCACGGCCTGCCAGCCGATCTCCGACTCGCCCCAGGTGGGGTTCAGCGCCGCGATCTCCTTGATGCGCGGGCCCCAGACGTCAGGGCGCTTCTTGATGGCCGCGAAGGCGATGACGGGGTTGCAGGTGGCGCCGACCGCGCCGAACTCGATGGACCTCGTGAGCTCCTCGGGGTCTGCGGAGTCGTTCCAGAGTGCGGTCTTCGTGTTCTGCGCCGCCCAGGCGAGGGGTGCGAGCTTCGTGGCTGGAGTGCCGTTGTCACTGGACGGCGCTGTGTCGAGCAGGGTCATGCTGATCTCCTCATCGGTGGCGGATGGCCGGGTTCGCCGGTGCCGCGGCGGCCGCACACCCCGAGGTCCGAGGCGTCAGGCCTCGCGGGCCATCACCGACGTGGATGCTCGCCTTCGAGTCCGTGTCGGCCGATACCCACCTGCCGCATATGTCCTGACATTATCACAACAGGTTTTGGATGCGCCAGAGGCCCGCTTGTCGCAGCCGGGGAGCAGGAGCCCGCCTACGTGCAGGTGTGCAGGGGCCGCTATTCGCCACCACGGTCGGCGGCGCGCCCCTTCGGCGACGTGCTCTTCTGCGGCTTCCGCATGACCACGACTGCGACGACGGACGCGACGAGCAGGAGGGCGCTGAGCATTCCGAGCACCCAGAGCACGTCCCACAGGTAGCGGTCCCACCAGGAAGGTTCGAAGTCGACGATCGCGAGCCAGGTGTTCTGGAACGCCTCGACGGCGTTCCTTCCGCGAGCGTTGCTCTCGCCAGACACCCACAGCGACGGGGCGAGGAAGATCAGCATGAGCATGCCCGCGAAGGTCATCCGCTCGAGCCGGGCCCTGGCGAGGCTTCCCTTCGGCGCTGGCTCGGCGTTGATCGACGCCGCCCGCGCGGGATCACGCCAGGACAGGACCGGAAGTACCACGAACACGAGGCCGACAAGCGCCCCGCAGAGCACGGCGGCGAACCCGACCAGCCAGGTGAGGAAGGCGTTGAGCAGCAGCTCGGCGACCGGCGATTCCGTCTCGTTGAGCTCCGGGACGATGCCGCCAGTCAGCGTCAGCACGAGCAGGAGCAGCGAACCGAGCAGCCAGGCGGCCGTGAAGAGCACCGGCCCGACCACCATCGTTCGAACCATGAAGCGCCCGAGCAGCGGGCGGTCCGGGGTGTCAGGAAGGCTGAGGAGCTCGACGATCAGCCAGATGCCGAGGAGCGCGGGAGCCCCCATGCCCGCGTAGGCCCATGCGGAGCCGTCGTAGGGGAACTGCGTGATGTCGGCGATCGTGTACAGCGTCCAGACGCCGACGAGAACCGCCACCGCGATGCCCGCCGAGCTGAGCTCGGCGAGCATCCCCTTGCTCCGGATCCCCCGGGTGAGCTGGCTCCACATCAGGCGTCGGTGTTCGAGCCCTTGGCGTCGGTAGCGGCGCCGACAGCGGCGTCTTCTTCGCCGAGGCCCTTGCGCCACGGCAGCCGCGTGCGCATGTCGTCGGGAACCGCCTCGTCTTCCTGCAGCTTCTCGAGGGGCTCGTACCAGGCGCGGATGAGCGCCCAGCTGACGGCGGCGACCGGCACCGCGAGCAGCGTGCCGATGATGCCTCCCAGGATCGTGCCGACGGTCAGCGCGATGAGGACGACGAGCTCGTGCAGCTTGAGCGACTTGCCGAGCACGACCGGCTGGAGGAAGTTGCCCTCGAGCTGGTTGACGAGCACGACGATTCCGACGACGACGACGGCCGGGACGAGTCCGTTCGTGACGAGTGCGACGAGCGCCGCAAGGATACCCGCGAGCGTCGCTCCCACGATCGGGATGAAGGCGAGGATGAAGACGAGGACAGCGAGCGGGAAGGCCAGGGGCACCCCGACGATGGCGAGCCCGATGCCGATGAACACCGCATCCACGAGCGCGACGATAACCGTGCCGCGCACGTAGCCGCCCATGACCTCCACCGCACGGGACCCCATGAGGCGCGCGCGGCGCTGGTTGGCGCCCTTGAGCGGCTTCGTGAGGAAGCCCCAGATGAGCGGGCCGTCCTTCATGAAGAAGAAGAGGATGACGACGAAGAGCACGCCGCTCGTGATGAACGTGGTCACGCCGGAGATGCCGGCGGTGAGGCCGCTCGCGGCGGCGTTGCCGAACTGGCTCGTGAAGATGAAGTCCTGAGCCTGCCCGATCCACTCGTTGATCTGGTCTTGGTTGATCGTGAACGGCAGCGTGTTGTTAGCCCACTCGATGGCCTGGTTGAACCCCTGGACGGCCTGCTCGGAGAGCTCGGACCACTGGTTCCGCACGAGCAGCACGACCGTCGTGAGTGCGCCGCCGAGGAAGACGATGATAGCCAGCAGCACCGTGACGGTCGCCAAGGCCGGCGGCCACTTCTTGGACGTGAGGAACTTGATGATGGGCCACGCGGCGGCGGACACGATGAGCGCCAGCAACACCGGGATGACGACGATCGTGACCTGCAGCCCCGCGAAGATCAGCAGTGTCGCGGCCGCAACGATGACCAGCCCCTGCAGCGCGCGGGTGGCGACTCGGCCGAGCTGGTCGGTCCACATGACGCCGACGCTCGTCGGGCGGCGCCCGCGACCCTCGCCGTCGTCGGGCGCGTACGCCTGCACGGCGCTGCCGCCGACCATGACCTCGTCTCGGGCGGGGGCCTCGAGGTGCTCGACCGACCCGGCGGACTGCGCCGCCAGCTGGGCGGCCACGGAAGATGCGGAGGGGGCCGGCAGCGCAGGGCGAGCCGCTGGCTTGTCGCGGCCGAAGAGGCGCTTGAGCTTGTCGCTCATGGATGCTCCCAGAAGGTCGGTGAGGCGACCGGCGGAGGTGCCCGCCGTCGCGAAGATGTGACAAGGCTATGCGTGTGCACCGACATTGTGGACGAGCCTCGCGCATCCGCGCCTGACGGTAAGCTGGGGGCGTCTCTTTCCTCCATCGAATCGGAGCCGCTCCCGATGCCCAAGATCGTCGTCATCGTCATGCCGAAGCAGGAACTTCTCGACCCGCAGGGCAAGGCCGTCGCGGGCGCACTCTCGCGCCTCGGCAAGGACCACCTGCACGACGTGCGCGTCGGCAAGCGCTTCGAGATCACCACCGACCGCGAGGTCACGGCCGAGCTCATGGAGGAGATCTCGCAGGTCGCCGATGAGCTCCTCGCCAACGGAGTCATCGAGGACGTCATCTCCATCGACGTGCTTCCCGACGGCACCGAGACGCCGGAAGACGCCGACGAGCTCGACGACGCCGCCGCGGTCGAGACCGAGGACTCCCTCGCATCGGTCATCGCCGCCGAGGTGCAGTCGAAAGGCTCGGCTTCATGAGCCCCCGCATCGGCGTCATCACCTTCCCCGGCTCGCTCGACGACCGCGACGCCCAGCGCGCCGTTCGCCTTGCAGGCGGCGAGGCCGTCGCGCTCTGGCACGGTGAGCACGACCTGCACGGCGTCGACGCCATCATCCTCCCGGGCGGGTTCAGCTACGGCGACTACCTCCGCGCCGGCGCGATCGCGAGCCACTCGCCGATCATGGCCGAGGTCATCACGGCCGCCAACGCGGGCCTGCCCGTGCTCGGCATCTGCAACGGCTTCCAGATGCTCACCGAGGCGCACCTCCTGCCAGGCGGGCTCATCCGCAACGACCATGGCAAGTTCGTCTGCCGTGATCAGGTGCTGCGCGTCGAGAACAACGACACCGTCTGGACCAACGCGTACGAGAAGAGCGCGGAGATCACGATCCCGCTGAAGAACGGCGAGGGCGGCTTCATCGCCGACGACGAGACCCTCGCGCGCATCGAGGGCGAGGGCCAGGTCGCGTTCCGCTACGTCGACGTCAACCCGAACGGCTCCCGCAACGACATCGCCGGTCTCACGAACGAGCGCGGAAACGTCGTCGGCCTCATGCCGCACCCCGAGCACGCGGTCGAGCTCGGCTTCGGTCCGGACACGGCAACCCACATGGCCTCGGGCCTCGATGGGCTCCCGATCTTCCGCAGCGCCGTCGAGGCGCTGCTCGCGCGCGTCTAGACCTTGTCGCAGACGGAGAGCGCAGCGCAGCCGATGACGCAGACCCAGGTGCCCTCGCACGAGACCACCGCCGACGACCGGCGACTCACCCCGCGGGTCCTCCTGCGCGCCGTGTCGATCGGCGAGGCCATCACGTGGGCCCTGCTGCTCACGGGCATGTTCCTGAAGTACGTGACGCAGACCACCGACGTCCTCGTGTCGGTCGGCGGCTCACTGCACGGCGCCATGTTCATGGTCTACCTCGTCGTCACGGCGTTCGTCGGCATCAACCAGCGCTGGCCGTGGTGGATGTTCGGGCTCGGCTGGTTCGCCGCCATCCCGCCGTTCGCGACGCTCCTCTACGACTGGTGGGCAGAGCGGCGCGGTGCGCTCGAGGGCGGCTGGCGCGAGGCCCCGTCGAAGGGCTTCTCGCTGCAGCGCATCGTGCGCTGGTTCGTCGACCGCCCCATCACCATGAGCGCGGCCGTCATCGTCCTGGCCGTGGTCATCCTCACGGGCTCCCTCAGCGGCGCCCTCGTCGGCCCGACCGGCGCCCACTAGGCCCACTCGACCGTCGGAAGCAGACGGCTCCCAACACCCAAACGACACGAAGAGGGCGGATGCACGCGCATCCGCCCTCTTCGCTCGTCTCGGCCCGGGGGCCTCTGGCCTAGCGGCCGAAGAAGATCTTCGCCTGGTCCCAGCGGTCCTGCGGCACGGTCTTGAGGCCGTCGAGCGCCTCCTCGAAGGCAACCGTCTGCATCTCGGTTCCGCGCAGGGCGACCATGTTGCCCCACTGCTTCGCGTTGACCATGTCGACGGCGTACTGGCCGAAGCGGGTCGCGAGCACGCGGTCGAACCCGGTCGGAGCCCCGCCGCGCTGGATGTGGCCGAGCGTCGTGTTGCGGGTCTCGATGCCCGTCAGCTTCTCGAGCTCAGCGGTCACGTAGTCGCCGACGCCGCCAAGCAGCGGACGCCCGGAGACCTCGGTGCCCTGCGACAGCACGTCGTCCATACCCTCGGGGATGAAGCCCTCGGCGACGACGACAAGCGGGGAACGCCCACGCTGGTGGACCTCGGAGACCCACTCGGCGACCTGCGTCATGGGCACCTTCTGCTCCGGGATGAGCACGGCGTGAGCGCCAGCGGCCATTCCCGAGTGCAGGGCGATCCATCCGACGTTGCGACCCATGACCTCGGCGACCATGACGCGGTGGTGCGACTCGCCAGTCGTGCGGAGGCGGTCCATGGCGTCGGTCGCGATCTGCACGGCCGTGTCGAAGCCGAACGTGTAGTCGGTGGCCTGGAGGTCGTTGTCGATCGTCTTCGGCACGCCGACGACGGGGATGCCGGCGTCAGCGAGGCGCTTGGCTCCCGCGAGGGTGCCCTCTCCGCCGATCGCGATGAGCGCATCCACCGAGTGACGCTCGAGCATCACGGCGATGTTCTCGGGGCCGCCGTTCGGCCCGTCGAAGGGGTTGGTGCGGGACGTGCCAAGGATCGTGCCACCCTGCTTCGCGAGGCCGCGGACCTTGGTGCGAGGGAGATCCATGATGTCGCCCTCGGTGACACCACGCCAGCCGTCGCGGAAGCCCACGAACTCGTTGTCGTAGGTCTTGATGCCGTGGAGCACGCTGCCGCGAATGACAGCGTTGAGTCCGGGGCAGTCGCCGCCGCTGGTCAGCAGTCCGATCTTCATGCGTTCGCTCTCCTCTGGGTGTGGCAAATCTCGCAAACAGCCATCACGGTCGAGTAGCCCACCCCACGGAAACGAGTTCAGTGCAGAAGCGGATTCCTGCGTTGGAAGACGGCTCGACAGCGACAGTACCGGGTCCGGGTGGCTTGCGCGATTTCGGAGACCGGACGAGGACGCCGCAGCGCGCGCCGTCGGCTAGGCCGTGGCCTTGCCGACCATGCGCAGCGCGAGGATGATCGCGCCCACCATGAGCACGGCCCCGACGGCCGACGTGACGGTGCTGCCGGCGTCGAACGCGTGGAACGCCGAGTCGAGGAGTGTCTGCGCCTGCGCGGTCATGCCGCCGGCCTCGAGCTCGTTCGAGACGTTCACGGCACCGGCGAGGGTCTCGCGGGCGGCATGCGCCTGCTCGGCCGTCGCCCCCTCCGGGACGACCATCCCGGAGCGGTAGCTCGCCGTGAGCACGCCGCCGAGGACGCTCGTGCCGAGCACCGCGCCCACCTCGTAGGCCGTCTCCGAGACGGCGGACGCCGCCCCCGCCTTGGCGGGCGGGACACTCGCGATGATGACGTCGTTGGAGAGCGTCTCGGCGATCGCGATGCCAGCCGCGAGGAGCGTGAATGCCGCGACGAGCATCCACAACGGGGCTGAGCCGCCCGTGATCGCCAGCGAGAGGTAGGCGAGGAACGCGAGTCCCAGGCCGAACGCCATGGCGATGTGCACCTTCACGCGGCGCACGACGCGCACGATGAGGAGCCCGGCGACGATCATCGTGACGGTTCCGGGGAGCAGCATGAGGCCAGCCTGCAGGGGCGTGAGGCCGAGGATGAGCTGCAGGTGCTGCGACAGGAAGAAGAGGAGCCCGACCAGCGCGACGACGCTCACGAGGTTCACGAGCACGGAGCCCGTGAACGCGGGCACCGCGAAGAGGCGCATGTCGAGGATCGGGTTCTCCTGCTTCAGCAGGCGACGCACGAACAGCCATCCGGAGAGGACGCCGATGAGGAGCGCACCGACCGAGATGAGGTCGATGCCGTCGGTCGCCGTGTGCTTGATCGCGAAGACGATGGGCGCGAGGGCCGCCATGGAGAGCAGGATCGCGGGAACGTCGATGGGGCCCGGGTTCGGGTCGCGCGACTCGGTGACGAGCAGCGGCGCGAAGATCAGAAGCGGCAGGAGGAACGGGACGGCGATGAGGAAGACGGAGCCCCAGTGGAAGTGCTCGAGGAGCACGCCGCCGACGATCGGGCCGATGGCCGTGCCCGCAGAGAAGCCCGTCGCCCAGACGGCGATGGCGAGGCGGCGCTGGGCGCGGTCGTGGAACATGCCGCGCAGCAGCGAAAGCGTGCAGGGCATGATCATGGCGCCGAAGAAGCCGAGGAGGAGTCGCGAGATGAGCAGCATCTCGGCGGAGACGGAGAAGGCTGCGAGCACGGAGACGAGCGCGAAGCCCGTCGAGCCGATGAGGAGCAGCTTGCGGCGGCCGATGCGGTCGCCGAAGGAGCCCATCGTGACGAGCAGACCCGCGAGGACAAGCGGGTAGATGTCGATGATCCAGAGCTGCATCGCGGCGCTCGGCTGGAGGTCGAGGGCGATGTACGGGAGGGCGAAGCTCAGGACCGTGTTGTCGATCGACACGAGGAGGACGGGGAGCATCAGCACCGCGAGGCCGAGCCATTCCTTCCGGCCCGCGCGCTGTTCGATCAGTGTGGTCATGAAAGAGGACTATACCGACCAGACGGTACAGTTGGCAACTGTAGGATGGCGGCCATGAGTTCAGCTAGAGACCGGATCCTGGACGCCTACGAGGAGTCGCTGACCACCGTGGGTGTCGCCGCGACCACGCTCGACGCAGTCGCCCGCATCGCCGGCGTCTCCAAGGGCGGGCTCATCTACCACTTCCCCTCCAAGGAGGCACTGGCGGACGCCCTCATCGAGCGCTTCACCGGCATGGCCCGCGCGAGCGCAGAACAGCTCCAGGGCGACGCGGCGTCGACCGTCCGGCACTTCATCGAGATGAGCAGCTCCGTCGGCGACGAGCTTGACACTGCCTGGCTCGCCGCGATGAACCTGTCCCGCAACGGCAACCAGAGCGCGACGCGCGCCATCCTCGAGCTCGAACGCTCCTGGCACGACGCGATCCTCGAATCGACCGGCAGCCCCCTCGTCGCCCACATGACCAAGCTCCTCGGCGACGGCCTCTACCACTCGAGCTCGTTTGTCACCGAGTCACGCGAGAGCCTGCCGGAGGCCGCGAAGCTCCTGCCGAGCGACGAGGAACGCGAGGAGATCATCCGCACCCTCCTCGACCTGCTCGACGACTAGCCTCCTCCCGCCCGACCAGCTTCCGGGACGAAACGCGTCAGGCGGATCCCTCGGGCGAGGCTGACGTGCATCCATCACGGAAGTTGGTCACGCGGGTCACGAGCGGACAGCGGGCCATCTGAGTGCAGGGGGTGACCAGCATTCGTGCAATATCGGGCCAACGCGGGCATCACGCGCCAGATCTACTGCATATTGCACTCATGTTGGTCAGGACTGCCGCGAGCGCACCGCGTCCCGCCAGCCGCCGCGACTCAGCGCTGCGGGGGCGGGCAGCTGGATGCGCGCGGAATGAGCGTCGGCATCGCGCGCCGGATGACGGACCCGATCCCGGGCGTCAGCAGCAGCTCGAGCGCCGTCGTGGCGATCTGGTCGAACGATGTGCGCACGGAGGTCAGCGGAACAGGCAGCGCCTCGGCGAGGGGGACGTCGTTGTAGCCGACGAGCGCGAGGTCGGTGCCGATCTGCAGGCCGTGGCGGTGCGAGGCCGCCATGACCCCGAGCGCGAGGTTGTCATTGGCGGCGAAGATCGCGGTCGGGGGCGTCTCGGTCGCGGCGAGGATGCGCTCGGCCGCGGCCGCACCGTGCTCGATGCGGAAGCCGTCGCCCGCGATGCGATGCGGCGGGATCTCGATGCCGGCCTCGCGCGCCGCCCGCAGGGCGCCGGCCAGGCGGTCACGCGCACTCGAGGTGAAGTCGGGACCCGTCACGAGCGCGATGTCGCGGTGGCCGAGGTCGACGAGGTGGCGCACGGCGAGGTAGCCGCCTACCTCGTCGTCACCCAGCGATGAGGGGCTGACGCCGTCGGTGCGCAGCACGAGGGCGAGCGGAATGCCCGACTCCTGCAATGACTGGGGAAAGCTGTCGACGCGGCGTGACGAGGCGATGATGAGCGCGTCCACGTTGCGGTCGAGCAGCACCTGGGCCGCGCGCTGCTCACCCTCGGCGTCGTCCCCCGTGGTGGCGACGACGGCGACGTAGCCCCTGGCGGCAGCGGCACGCTCGATGGCCTCGTACATGAGCGCCATGACGGTGTCGCTGAGGCGCGGTACGAGCACGCCGATCGTGCTCGTCGAGCCGCGGCGGAGCTGGGATGCGAAGACGTTGCGCCGGTAGCCGAGCTCGTTCGCGACCTCACGGACACGCACTGCGGTCGCCGACTGGGACTGCGCGGTGCGCTCGTCCAGGATGCGGCTCACGGTGGAGATGCTGACGCCGGCCTCGGCTGCGACTTCCTTGAGGGTCACGACTCGTCGCTCGCCCGCTCCGGGGGCAACGGCACTGTCGTTTCGCCTCATGCGGAGGAGTGTATCCCGCCCCTCGACGCCCGTCCGGCAGGAATCTCCAGACTCCACCCTTGACATCGGGAACGTTTGCATGAAGACTTGCAATCGTTCCTGCAAACGTTTGCATTATCTCGAAAGAGCAGCGGCGAGCAGGACCCACCACCTCAACGATGAGCAAAGGAAGACAAGATGTCGATCGACCTCCGCGGCCTCTCCCCCGCCCCCGTCACCCCCTTCACCGAGGATGGAGCCGTCGACTACGACGCCATCCAGCGCCTCGGCTCCTGGCTCGGCTCCGTCGACGGCGTCAAGAGCCTCGTCGTCCTCGGCCACGCCGGCGAAGGCACCTTCCTCACCCAGTCCGAGCAGGCGAAGGTCATCACCGCCTTCCGCGAATCGGTCGACTCGCGCATCCCGATCGTCGCCGGCATCACCCAGGAGGGCAACGCCGTCGCCGCCGAGGAAGCGAAGCGGGCAGTGGATGCGGGTGCATCCGCCGGCCTCGTCTACCCGTCCCACGGGTGGCTGCGCTTCGGCTACCAGGACGGCGCCCCGCAGACGCGCTACCGCGACATCTACGAGGAGAGCGGACTGCCGCTGATCCTCTTCCAGTACCCCGACAACACCAAGGCCAGCTACAACCTCGACACCCAGCTCGAGATCGCCGGGCAGGAGGGCGTGTTCGCGACGAAGAACGGCGTGCGCAACATGCGCCGGTGGTACACGGAGATCCCGGCGCTGCGCGCCGCGTACCCGGAGCTGCAGATCCTCTCCTGCCACGACGAGTACCTGCTCCCGACCATGTTCGACGTCGACGGCCTGCTCGTCGGCTACGGCAACATCGCCCCTGAGGCGCTCGTCGAGCTCATCGAGGCGGGGAAGGCACACGACTACGACAGGGCGCACGAGATCCACGAGCGCCTCCTGCCCGTCACGAAGAACGTCTACCACCGCGGCTCCCACATGGAGGGAACCGTCGCGCTGAAGTGGGGCCTCGTGCACCGCGGCATCCTCGACCACGCCACGGTCCGCACCCCGCTGCTGCCCCTCGCCGACGGCGCGGACCGCGAGATCGCCGAGGCGTTCGCCATCGCCGGGCTCGACCGCGTGACGGTCGCCTCCTAGCAGGGAGGGGCAGCGACAACAGGGTCGCTGCCCCTACGCTTGGCGTCGACTGCTGCAAGCTCGACGACACACGCCGCCCAGACGCGGCACCGGAAGCACCGGTTCCCGAACCCGTGCGACCCCCAAGTCAATGACGACTTCGCGGCCGGATGCACCCCATCCATCGGCCGCACTCCACGAAGGAGACCCCATGGGCGACACCCGCCTCCACTCGACGCCAGGCACCGGCCACGCGCGAGTCTCGACCGAAGCAGTCCGCACCATCGTCGAATCCCGCCGAACTCGGCGGCGCTTCTGGCAGCAGCTGGCCCTCATCGGCCCCGCCTTCGTCGCGGGCGCCTGGCAGTTCGGCCCAGGCAACCTCACCACGGCAGTGCAGGCCGGAAGCTCCTACCAGTACACGCTCATCTGGGTCATCGCCGTCTCGACGGTGCTCATGATCTTCCTCACCGACATGAGCGTGCGACTCGGCATCAAGTCGCCGGTCTCCCTCATCGCCTCCATCAAGGACCACCTCGGGAAGCCCCTCGGAGTTGTCGCGGGCGTCGGTGTCTTCCTCATCACGCTGTGCTTCTCGGTCGGCAACGCCGTGGGCTCCGGGCTCGGCCTCTCCATGCTGGTCGACGGCTCGTCGCCCGTCATGTGGACCCTCATCTGCACCCTCGGCGTCGCGGCGGTGCTGTTCATCCGCAGCATCTACAACGTCATCGAGAAGGTGCTCATCGCCATCGTCGCGCTCATGGCGATCTGCTTCGTCGTGAGCGCATTCGTCGTGAACCCCGACTGGTCTGCGGCTGGGCGCGGGCTCATCCCCACGGCGCCAGAAGGCTCATGGCTGCTCATCGTGGCGCTCGTCGGCACGAACTTCTCCATCAACGCCGCCTTCTACACCTCCTACGGCACGAAGGAACGCGGCCGGAAGGAAGAGGACTACCGCGATGTGACGATCGTCGACACCATTCCGGGCATCATCGCCCCTGGCGTCATGACGGGGCTCGTCATCATCGTCGCGGCCGGCGCCCTGGGGAAGACGTCCGAGACGGCGACCTCCATCACCAGCCTGGCTGCCATCTTCGAGCCGCTTGCCGGCCCCATCGGCGGCTTCATCTTCGCGCTCGGCTTCGCGGGGGCGGCCTTCTCCTCCATGATCCCGAATGCGATCGCCGGAGGCACGATGCTCTCGGATGCGTTCGGTCGCGGAGCATCCGCCAACACCCTCACGGCACGACTCACGAGCGGCTTCATCCTCGCCTTCGGGCTCGGCGTCACGCTCATCTTCCAGACCTCGCCGGTCGAGCTCATCGTGCTCGCCCAGGCCCTCACGATCCTGGTCGCTCCTATCCTGGCCGCGCTCATCATCATCATGGCGAACCGCCGCTCGCTCATGGGCGAGATGCGCAACAGGTGGTGGCAGAACGCGTTCGGCATCATCGGCCTCGCCGCCGTGCTCGCCCTCTCGGTTCGGCTCCTCCTGAGCTTCCTCGCGGGGTAGGCGTTCCGGCGGCCGTCGGCCAGGGTCCGTGCGCGGCAGCATGCCGCGCGAGGACCCTGGCCGATTTGCGTGACCAGACCGATCGGCGCTCGCCGGGGCCCGGCGTCGTCCTGGGCGGGCAGGCGCATCCATCACGGAACTCGGACAGCGCCCGGGCGCCCCGGGCGCCCTCCTAGGATGACGGCATGGTGAGCTTCGCCGACAAACCCATCCACGAATTCACGATCGAGCAGTGGGAGGCGTTCCTCGCGTCCGGCCCCGACGACGGTGGCGTCCGGTTGAAGCTGCGCAAGAAGCTCTCGAAAGCGCCGGGCATCACCTGGCAGGAAGCCCTCGACGTGGCCCTCTGCCACGGGTGGATCGACGGTCAGTCGGCGCGATTCGACGACGACTACATGCTGCAGGCGTTCACGCCCCGGCGGAAGAACAGCCCGTGGTCGCAGATCAACGTCGGGCACGTGGCCCGCCTCATCCAAGAGGGGCGGATGCAGCCTGCCGGCCACGCGGAGATCGAGCGCGCGAAGGCCGACGGCCGCTGGGACGCCGCCTACCGGGTCAAGGACGCGGTTGTCCCCGCCGACCTGCAGGCGGCACTCGACGCGAACCCCGAGGCACTGGCCTTCTTCGAAGCGATGAAGAAGCAGGCCCGCTTCCAGGTGATCTTCCGGATCACGGGCATCAAGACACCCGCGATCCGCGCCGCCCGCATCCAGGATGTCGTCGAGAAGGCGGCGCGCGGCGAGCACCACTACAAGTAAGCGCCCCGCCCGCTCACGGCGAGCGAACGCTCGCGGGGCGAGCACGCGCGCTGGGCTCCCCACCAGAAGAGTCACCCCCATCAGAAGAGTCACCCAGATGCACCCTCGTTGGACAAGGAGGGTGCATCTGCCTCACTCTTCTCGGCACGCTCGACGACCCGAGCGCATCGCGGATGCGTTCCGGACGGCCAGCGGCTAGCGGAGCACGCGCTCCGAGATGAACGCGCGAAGCGCCTGCTCGTCGTCGTCGAGCTCGACGACCCGCTGCGGGGCGTCGAGGAGGGCCTGCGTCTCCGCATCCACGTCGACGGCCGAGCCGAGCGCCTCCGAGATGGTGTCGGCGAACTTCTGCGGCTTCGCGGTCTCGAGCACCAGCATGGGCACGCCGTCCTCGAGGTGCTCGCGCGCGACCTTCACGCCGTCTGCCGTGTGCGGGTCGATGGTGACACCGGATGCGTCGTGCACGCTGCGGATCGTCGCGAGACGGTCGGCGTGCGTGCTCGTTCCGCTGACGATGCCGAAGAGCGGCTCGAACGTGTGCTGCGCGATGGAGAGGTCGATTTCGCCGGTCTCGGCGAGCTCGCTCCACGCGGCAGCCGTGCGGCCGCCGTCGCGACCGAGCAGCTCGAACACGAACCGCTCGAGGTTCGACGCGCGCGACACATCCATCGACGGGCTCGACGTGGCAAGGGTGTTCTCGGCGTTGCGCGGGCGGTAGAAGCCCGTGCGGAAGAACTCGTCGAGCACGTTGTTCTCGTTGACGGCGAGCACGAGCTTGCGGACCGGCAGGCCCATGAGCTTCGCGTACAGACCCGAGAGGATGTTGCCGAAGTTGCCGGACGGCACCGCGAACGAGACCTCGAAGCCGTCGCGCTCATCCGCCGACAGCTCATCGGTCGCACGCAGCCATGCCCACACGTAGTAGGCGATCTGAGCGGAGATGCGGCCGAAGTTGATGGAGTTGACGGCGCCGATGTTGTTGCCGCGCTTGAAGTCGATGTCCTCGGCGAGGCGCTTCACGAGGTTCTGGCAGTCGTCGAAGACGCCCTTCACGGCGATGTTGTGCACGTTCTCGTCCTGCAGCGAGTACATCTGAGCGCGCTGGAACGCGCTCATGCGGCCCTGCGGCGAGAGCATGAAGACCGAGACGCGCTCGCGGCCGCGCAGAGCGTGCTCCGCGGCTGAACCGGTGTCGCCCGAGGTCGCGCCGAGCACGTTGAGCACCCGGTCGCGCTTGCCGAGCACGTAGTCGAGCGTCTGCCCGAGGTACTGCATGGCCATGTCCTTGAACGCGAGGGTCGGCCCCTCGGACAAGCCGACGAGCGTGAGCTGCGCATCCAGCTTCTGCAGCGGAACGACGTCCTCGGACGCGAAGCGGCCCTCCCCGTAGGCGTGCGCGGTGAGCTGCTCGAGGTCCTCGCGCGGGATGTCGGTCGCGAAGAGGCCGAGCACCGCCGTCGCGAGCCCGGCGTAGTCGAGCGAGCGCCAGCTCTCGAGGTCCTCGTTCGTGAAGTGAGGCAGCAGCTCCGGCACGGCGAGTCCGCCGTTCGGGGCGAGGCCCTCGAGAAGAACGTCGGAGTAGGAACCGAGCGTGCCGCCACGGGTAGAGATGTATTGCAAGTTCGCTCGCCTCAGTCGTCGTGTTTCACCGGGAATGTGCGCTCCCATCGTATCGGGGCGGCTCAGTCGCGGGAGGTGCCCTTGACTTCCGGCGTCTGCCGACCAGGCTGAACCTCGAGCGCCGTGGTCTCGTCGACCAGCTCAGCGCGGCGCTTGCCGGCGGAGCCGACCGCGAACCGGTACGCGAGCAGCAGCAGGGCCAGCCACACCGCGCCGACGATGAGCGCCACGCGGGTGCTCTCGAACCAGCCGAGCACGCCGAGCACGAACACGAGGAAGCCGAGGGTCGCCCAGGACGCGAACGGCCACAGCGGCACAGGGAACTCGGACGCGCTGCGCCCACCGCGCGCGATGTCGCGCTTCATGGCGATGTGCGAGCAGACGATCATGATCCACACCCACACCGTCGCGAAGGTCGCGATGGAGGCGATCACGAGGAAGACGTCCTCGGGGATGACGGCGTTCATCCACGCGCCGACCGCGAGCGCCGCGACCATGAGCGCGACCGTCGCCCACGGCACGCCGTTTCCGGAGACGCGGAGGAACACGCGCGGCGCCTGCCCCTGCTCGGCGAGACCGAAGATCATTCGGCCAGCCCCGAACACGTCCGAGTTGATGGCCGAGAGGGCTGCCGTGATGACGACGAAGTTCAGGATGTGCGGGGCCGCGGGGATCCCGAGGCCGTCGAAGATCGACACGAACGGACTCGCGTCACCCGTGATCGTGTTCCACGGCGCGAGCATCATGATGACGGCGAGCGCGCCCACGTAGAAGAGGAGGATGCGCAGCGGCACGCTGTTGATGGCCTTCGGGATGACGCGCTTCGGATCCTGCGCCTCGCCGGCCGTGATGCCGATGATCTCGATGCCGCCGAACGCGAAGACCACGATCGCGAACGACGCGATGACGCCCTCGATGCCCATGGGGAAGAAGCCGCCCGTCGCCGGATTGAAGAGCGCCCCGATGCCGGACGCATCCGGTGACTGGTTGCCGAAGCCGAAGATGATGATCGCGATGCCGCCGGCGATCATGGCGATGATGGCCGTGACCTTCACGAGCGCGAGCCAGAACTCGAGCTCACCGAACGCACGCACGCCGAGCAGGTTGATGGCGGCGATGAAGAGGATGACGGCGACGATCCACACCCAGCGGGCGACGTCCGGGTACCAGAAGCCCATGTACACGCCGAACGCGGTGACGTCGGCGATCGCGACGACGATCATCTCGAACGCGTACGTCCAGCCCGTGATGAACCCCCAGCGTGCGCCGAGGTAGCGGTTCGCGAACTGCCCGAACGAGCCCGTCACGGGGTGGCGCACCGTCATCTCGCCGAGCGCGCGCATCACCATGAAGACGGCGGCGCCCGCGATCATGTAGGCGAGCAGCACCGCTGGACCTGCCGCCTGGATCGCGGCGGAGGACCCGTAGAAGAGGCCGGTTCCGATGGCCGACCCGAGCGCCATGAAGCGGATGTGCCGTGCAGTAAGAGCCCGCGCGAGCGGCCGCTTCGGGGTCGCCCCGGTTTCGATGCCGTCGTTCTCGACCGTGTTCATGCGCAGCTCGTGTCTCTCGTCGCTCTGGTGGCGCATCCACCCGACCGTCTTCTGCGCCGGCGCGCCACCTGCGGAATCGTAGCCCCTTGGCGCGCCATCGTCGGCGCTGGACCCACGCTGGAGCGATGCCAGGAACCCGCCGAGAATCCGGGGAGGTCACCCGCGAATGACGTCCAGCGCACGGCCCGTTGCCCTAGGTTGGCGTCAAGCATCTGCCCCGCTCGAGTGGGGCGTCGAGGAGGACACCATGCCAGAGACACTTCCGCTGCCCGATTCGCCCCGCCAGGGCGTGGAGCGCTTCGAGCTGAGCGCCGTTCCACTTGCCGTCGCGCGTTACGACAACGTCAGCATGCGCGAGCTGCGGACGCTCTTCGACACGACCTTCCAGGCGATGGCTGCAGCGATCGGTGCGGACAAGGTGCATCCGGCCGGACCCGCCCTCGCGGTCTACCACGGCGACCCATCACAGACGTTCGACGTCGAGATCGGCTTCCCGGTCGTCGAGCCGATCCGCGAGAAGACGCTCGTCGGCGATGTGACGATCCAGAATTCCACCCTCCCGGCGGGAGCCGCGGCCGGTGCGTCGCACCTCGGATCGTTCGACGGCCTCGGCGAATCGTGGCGTCGACTCATCCAGGACCTCCGCGACTCGGGCGACGAGCCCGGCCCCATGGTGGAGATCTACGTCACCGAGCCGAGCCCCGACATGAACCCGGACGACCTGCGCACCGACCTCATCGTGGCGCTCGCCCCGCGCGGGTAGGCACGCGGCCGGTCCGCGCGCGCACAGACCTCACAGACCTGCGCCTCCCGCACCCACCCGACAGCAGCTAGATGCGCAAGCCCGACGTCTGCGCCAAGAAGGCAGAGCACACGCACAGACCTCACAGACCTGCGCCTCCCGCACCCACCCGACGGCAGCTAGATGCGCAACCCCAATGTCTGCGCCGACAAGGCAAAGCACCCGCACAGACCTCACAGACCTGCGCCCCCCGCACCCACCCCGCAGCAAGCAGATGCGCAACCCCAACGTCTGCGCCAAGAAGGCAAAGCACACGCACAGACCTCACAGACCTGCGCCTCCCGCATCCACCCGGCAGCAAGCAAATGCGCAACCCCCAAGTCTGCGCCGACAAGGCGAAGCACACGCACAGACCTCACAGACCTGCGCCTCCCGCATCCACCCCGCAGCAAGCAGATGCGCAACCCCAACGTCTGCGCCAACAAGGCAAAGCACACGCACAGACCTCACAGACCTGCGCCTCCCGCACCCACCAGACGGCAAGCGGATGCGCAAGCCCGACGTCTGCGCCAAGAAGACAGAGCACACGCACAGACCTGCGCCTCCCGCATCCACCCCGCGGCAAGCAGATGCGCAACCCCCAAGTCTGCGCCGACAATGCAAAGCACACGCACAGACCTGCGCCTCCCGCACCCACCAGACGGCAATCGGATGCGCAAGGCCGACGTCTGCGACTCAGACGCGGCCTGCGCCCTGCGACGGGAGCACCTCGAAGGTTGCGGGCTCCGCAAACCCGGCCGCGGCGAAGGCCTCGTGGATGCTGCGCGAGACCTCGGCGAGATCGCCGCGTTCCACAAGCGCGATCGCCGCTCCCCCGAAGCCGCCGCCCGTCATGCGCGAGCCGATGGCTCCCGCAGCGACGGCCGTCGATACAGCGAGGTCGAGCTCGGGCACGGAGATCTCAAAATCGTCGCGCATCGATGCGTGCGACTCGGCGAGCAGCGGGCCGATGCTGCGCGGGCCGCTGTCGCCGAGCGCAGCGACCACAGCGAGGACCCTCGCGTTCTCGGTCACGATGTGCCGCACCCGACGGAACGTCTCGTCGTCCAGCACCCGCTCGGCGCGCTCGAGGTCGCCGACCGTCACGTCGCGCAGCGAGGCGACACCGAGCCCCGCCGCTCCCTTCTCGCACGACGCGCGCCGCTCCGCGTAGCCGCCGCTCGCGTGGGAGTGCTCGACACGGGTGTCGATGACCAGCAGCGCGAGGCCCTGCGCCTCGAACGCCAGCGGCACGATCCTCGACTCGAGCGAACGGCAGTCGAGCAGCACGCCGGAGTCACGCTGACCGAGGAGCACCGCCGACTGGTCCATGATGCCCGTCGGCGCGCCGACGGCCTCGTTCTCCGCGAGGCGTCCGACTCGAGCGAGCGTCCGCCGGTCGAGCCCGAGGCCCCACAGCTCATCGATCGCGACCGCAACAGCCCCTTCGAGGGCGGCGGATGAGGACAGGCCGGCCCCGAGGGGCACATCCGACTCGATGTGCAGGTCGAGGCCGCGCACCTCGCTGAGGTCGGCACCCAGCTCGCCAGCCGCCCAGAGGACTCCGAGCGCGTACGCGGACCAGCCGCCGAGCGCATCCGGTGCAAGCGCATCGATCGCGATCTCCTCGACGCCCTCGCGGAGGCCGCTCGAGACGCGCACGAGTCGGTCGTCGCGGAGCCTCGCCGCGACCACCGTGTGCCGGTCGATCGCGAACGGGAAGACGAAGCCCTCGTTGTAGTCGGTGTGCTCCCCGACGAGGTTGACGCGGCCGGGCGACGACCAGAGGCCGTCGGGCGCCCCACCGTGGATGCGCGCAAACGCCTCGGCAGCCGTCGTCGCGAGCTCCGGCCGGGTCACGCTGCGTCCGCCTTCGCGAGCGCCGCGCGCAGGATGCCTGCCGTGGCTTCGGGTGGGACGTCGCCGATGAAGGCACCCATCGCCGACTCCGAGCCGGCGAGGAACTTGAGCTTGTCCTCCGCGCGCCGCGGCGAGGTGATCTGCAGCATGAGCCGGATGTCCTCTCGATGGGAGTTGACGGGCGCCTGATGCCAGGCGGCGATGTAGGGGGTCGGGGTGTCGTAGATCGCGTCGATGGCGCGGAGCACGCGGCGGTACTCGCGGGCGATCTCATCGCGCTCCTGGGCCGTCGTCTCGGCGAGGTCGGCGACGTGACGATGCGGAAGCATGTGCACTTCGAGCGGCCAGCGCGCCGCGAACGGCACGAAGAACGTGACGTGCTCGCCGCGCAGCAGGACCCGCTCGGAGGCCTGCTCGAAGTCCAGGATGTCCTGGAACAGCGTCGGCCCATACGTCTCGATCGAGCGGATGAGGGCGCTCGTGCGCGGAGTGATGTACGGGTAGGAGTAGATCTGGCCGTGTGGGTGGTGCAGCGTCACCCCGATGTCCTTGCCGCGGTTCTCGAAGGGGAACACCTGCTGCACGCCGGGCAGCTGCGAGAGCGCCGTCGTGCGGTCAGCCCAGGCCTCGACGACCGTCCGGGCACGCGAGAGGGAGAGCGATGCGAAGGATCCCTCTGACTCCGGGCTGAAGCAGACGACCTCGCAGCGGCCGATCGACGGCTTCGTGCGGCCGAGGCCCACGGATGCGAGCTCCTCGAGCTGCACCTCGACGTCGTCGTCGTCTCCGCCCAGCGTGGGGCCGAACGAGGGCGACTTGTTCTCGAACACGGCGACGTCGTAGTTGCTCGGCACCTCGGTGAGGTTGGCGGGCGTGGACGGCGCGAGGGGGTCGAGGTGCTTGGGGGGCAGCATGACGCGGTTCTGCCTGGCGGCGGCAATCGAGATCCACTCACCGGTGAGCGGGTCCTGACGCATCTCGGCGACCGGTGGGCGGTCGGCGGGCACCCGGCTGTCGAGGGCGCGCTCGGGGTCGAGCTTCGTGTCGGCGTCGTCGAAGTAGATGAGCTCGCGACCGTCGGAGAGCAGCGTCGGACGCTTGACGATGTTGTTGGTGAGGGAATGCACGCTCCGATTACGCCACTTTCGATTTCGAAAGTCAAGTGCCTTTCGCTTGCGAAGGCGTAAGCTGATTCCTGTGGTGAACATCGAGACGCCCCCAGAAGGCCCCGCGCACGCACGCAGAGCCGACCTCGTCGAACTCGTGAAGCGTACCGGCTTCGCGAGGGTCGCCGACCTGAGCCGAGAACTCGGCGTCTCCGAGGTGACCGTGCGCTCGGACCTCACCGCGCTCGAGCGCGACGGAATGCTGGGCCGCGTGCACGGAGGAGCGATCTACGGGCACGGGCCGACCGGCCTCGAGACCTCGTTCGAGACGGCGCAGCAGAGCGCCGCCGACGAGAAGCGCCGCATCGGCGTCGCCGCGGCCGCACTCGTGACCAGCGGCTCGAGTGTGCTCCTCGACGTCGGCACCACCACGACGGCCGTGGCGGAGGCGCTCCTCGCCCGGGAAGACCTCGACGACGTCGTCATCATCACGAACGGCCTCTCCATCGCGCTCGCCCTCGAGTCGGCCATCCCCCGCTTCACGGTCGTCGTGACCGGAGGCACCCTCCGCCCGCTGCAGCACTCGCTCGTCGCGCCGTACGCCTCCGCCATGCTGGAGCGCATCCACACCGACCTGGCGATCATCGGCTGCACTGGCGTGCAGGTCGCGGCTGGCGTCACCAACGTGAACCTGCCGGAGTCGGAGCTCAAACGGGCCATGCTCCACGCCGCGGACCGCTCGGTCGTCGTCGCCGACGCCAGCAAGCTCGGCCGCGCCCACGTCGGCGTCATCGGCGGGCTCGCCGAGTTCGCGAGCATCATCACCGGTACCGAAGCCGCAGCCGCCGAGGTCGCGGCGCTTCGAGCCGCCGGCAGTGACGTGCAGCAGGTCTAGCCGCGCTCAGCCGGCCGGGCGGGCGCCTCGGCACCTCCCCCGCGTGTCCAACATCAGTGCGATTTCGGCGTTGTCCGACGCTCAAACGCCAGAACGCAGCGAAATCGCACTCATATTGGTCAGCAGAGCTACTGCCCGGCGGGCACCGCGAGCGCGGGGGCCGGATGCACGTCGACGGCGACGACGCTGCCCGGCTCGAGCGCGCCCGTGTCCCGGCTCCGCATGTGCGCGCGCAGGAGCGTGCCGTCCGCGAGCCGAGCCTGGACGACGACGTGGGCCCCGAGGAATCCGGTCGAGACGACCCGCGCGAGCGCCTCACCGGCTGGCAGAGCTTCGTCGGCATCGACGCTCGTGGATGCGCTCGGACCGCTCGTGGATGCCTCGGCGGTCGCGGCACCCGAGACTCCCGACTCGTCTGCCGCGAGCCGGGCACCGGCCACCGCGAACGACACATGCTCCGGCCGGAGCAGCACGTCGACGGTGCCCTCGGCGCTGCCCGCGAGCAGCGGCACCCGCTGCCCGAGCACCGTCGCGACTCCGCCCTCCGCGCTGGCCCGCACGCGCGAGTGGTGGCCGATGAAGTCGGCGACGAACGCGTTCTCGGGCGTCGAGTAGATGGTCTCGGGCTCGCCGAGCTGCTCGATGATGCCGCCGCGCATGACGGCGACCCGGTCGGCGACGGCGAGCGCCTCCTCCTGGTCGTGCGTGACGAAGACGGTCGTGATGCCCACCTCGAGCTGGATGCGGCGGATCTCGTCGCGCAGCTGCACGCGCACCTTCGCATCCAGCGCGGAGAGGGGCTCGTCGAGGAGCAGCACCTTCGGCTGGACGGCGAGCGCGCGTGCGAGCGCGACTCGCTGCTGCTGGCCACCGGACAGCTCGTTGGGGTACCGCTCGCCGAAGCCGCCGAGCCCGACGAGCTCGAGGTACTCGGGCACACGCGTGCTGCGCTCCTTCGCCGAGATTCCGCGACGGAGGCTGAGGGGGAACGCGACGTTCTGCGCCACCGTCAGGTGCGGGAACAGCGAGTACGACTGGAACACCATGGCCATGTCGCGCTTCGAGGCCGGCACGTTCGCGACGTCGCGGCCGCCAACGAGGATCTCGCCCTCGTCGATGTCCTCGAGTCCCGCGAGCGCGCGCAGGGCGGTGGTCTTCCCGCATCCGCTCGGCCCGAGGAGGGCGACCATCTCGCCGGGCTTGATGCTCAGCTCGAGTCCGCGCAATGCCACGGTCTGGCCGAATCGTCGCGTGACGCCGCGCAGCTCGACGCCGACGGCCACCTGGGAGTGCGCGACGGAGGTGGATGCGTCGACGCCGCCAGGGGAGGTGACTTCAGGGAGGGTGCTGGTCATGAGCGTGCCTTTCGGGTCGTGCGCTTCCTGCGCCCCGCGAGCAGGTCGAGGGCGATGAGCAGGATCGTGGTGACGCCGAGCGCGAGGAGCGACATGACGGCGGCGATCTGCCCGTCGGAGAGGTTGATCTGGAAGAGGGCGGTCTGCAGGTTGTCGCGGGCGAGGAAGCGGGCGACGGTGAACTCGCCGAGCACGACCGCGATGGTGACGAAGCTCGCCGAGATGAGGGCGGTGCGGATGTTCGGCAGGATCACGCGCATGATGATGACCGGCCAGGATGCCCCGAAGGAACGGGCGGCCTCGGTGAGGGTCTTCAGGTCGATCGACCTGAGGCCCGCGTCGATCGAGCGGTAGGCGAACGGCAGCACGAGCACGACGTAGGCGAACGCGAGCCACACGGTGTTCGATCCGAGGGGCGTCGAGGCGAGGAAGCGGTAGATCGGTGCGAGCCCGACGACGAGCACGACGGCGGGGATGGTGAGCGGCAGCAGGCAGATGAACTCGACCGCCCGGTCCATGGCGGGCACCTTCAGCCGCACCCACACCATGGTGGGCACGAGCAGCACGAGCATGATGGCGACGGTGAGGACGCACATGATGAGCGAGTTCGTGAGCCCGGACCAGAGCACGTCGAGGGTCGAGTACTCGCCCGTTTTGCCCGCGAAGACGCGCTGCCAGGCGTCGAAGCTGACCTCCCCCGTGAGCGGGAAGCGGATGGAGAACTCGAAGAGGCTCACGAGCGGCACGAGCAGCGCGACGGTCGTGAGTGCGAGCACCGTGACGCGGAAGGCCTGCTGCCGGCGGCGGGCCCGCTCGACGAGGCCGCGGCGGCGCGGACGCGCACGATCGGATGGTGCGAGCTGCGTCATCGCGACAACCACCTTGCGCTGCGCTTCTGCAGGAGCGCGTAGAGCGACATGACGATGGCGACGACCACGATCATCCCGAGCGCGAGGGCCTGCGCGTAGGACTCGAGCCCCGCGGTGTTCTCGTTGCGCAGCGCCGCCTCGATCTCCATGGGCACGATGATCGTCTGCTGCGAGATGAGGGCGGCCGCCGTCGCGAAGGCGGAGAAGGAGTTCGCGAACAGCAGGAGCACGGAGCCGAGGAAGCTCGGCGCGAGCAGCGGGCCGGCGACACGGAACCAGTAGACGAGCGAGCTGCCGCCGAGCATGACGGTCGCGTCGCGCCATTCCCGGCGGATGCCGTCCACTGCCGGCAGGAACACGATGACCATGAGCGGCACCTGGAAGTAGAGGTAGACGGCGACGAGGCCGGGGACGCTCGACAGGAAGCCGGAGTCGACCTGGAAGCCGGCCGCTCCTTGCAGGAAGCGCGTGAGCATCCCGTTCGTGCCGATCGTCGCGACGAACGCGAACGCGAGCATGACGCCGCCGAACTGCGCGAGGACCGAGTTGAACGCCGTGAAGACGCGGCGACCGAGGCTGTTCGGCGGGCTCGTGGAGAGGGCGTACGCGACGACGGCGCCGATGACAGCGCCCAGCACGGCGGTGACGACCGACAGCCACGTCGATGTCCAGAAGATCGTGATGGAGGCGGGAGCGAGGAGCCGCTCGAATCCGCTCGTCGTGAAGACGCCCTGTCTGGTGAAGAACGCGCCGATGGCGACGAGCACGGTCGGCAGCAGCAGGAAGATGCCCGTGTAGAGGAGGAAGGGGGCGACACCGAAGAGCGACGTCCGCGACGCCGCCTTGGATGCGCCCGACGGGCGGCGCCCGAGCGCGTCAGGCATGGCTGCGAGTGCAGCTGCGCCTGACGGCTCGGTCGCCGCCGCGAGGGGTGCGGTTGCGGTCATCAGGAGATCGTCGAATCCCAGTTCTCGGCGAGGAACGCGTTCGCGGTCTCGGCCTCTTCCGAGGTGGGCGTCATGGGCGTGCCTTCGACCTCGGGGAGGCTCTCGAGCGCGGTCTGGTCGACCGTGCCCTCGGCTTCCATCCAGTCGAAGAGGACCGGCATGGCGCCGCCGGCGAGCCAGATGTTCTGCACCTCCGGCGAGTACAGGTACTCCATCCAGAGGCGAGCGGCGGCGGGGTTCGGGGCGTCGACGTTGATGGCCTGGTTGTAGTACGCGGCGATCTCGCCGCCCTTCGGCACGAAGGTCGCCCACTCGACACCCTTCGCCTCGAGACGCTCGACGGTCGAGAGCTGGTTGTAGCTCCAGTCGAAGACGACGCCGTGCTCGCCGGCGTCGACGGTGCCGGCCGTGACGTCCTTCAGATTCAGGGTGCCAGCCTCCTTGAGCTTCGCGAAGTAGTCGAGGCCGGGCTGCAGGTCGGCGAAGTCGCCGCCGACCGCGTTGTTCGCCGAGAGGAAGCCGTTGAACGCCGCGCCGGCCTCGGCGGGCTTGCCGTTGAGGGCGACGGAGTTCGCGAACTTCGCGTCGGTGAGCTGGTCGATCGAGGTGATCTCGCCGTACTTGGTGGCGTTGTAGCCGACCGACATGATGCCCGTGTAGTCGTTCACCCAGAGGCCAGTGGCCTCCTTGTTGGCGTCGGGGATGTGCTCCCAGTTCTCGACCTGGTACGGCGCGAAGTAGTCGGTGGATGCGAGGGCGACGTTCGCTCCGAGGTCGAAGACGTCCGGCGCCTGGTCGGTTCCCTTGTTGGCGTCGGCCGCCGCGATCTCCTCCTGCGAGGAGGCGTCGGGGAGGATCGAGTTGACGGTGATGCCGTACTTCTCGGTGAAGCCGGCCTTGATCTCGCCGTAGTTCGCCCAGTCGTCGGGCAGCGCGATGACGTTGATGGTGCCTTCGGCCTTCGCGGCTTCGACGAGCGCATCCATGCTGCCGAAGTCGTCGAGGCTCGTCGCGGTCGCCGCGGCCGCGGTGTCGCCGGTCTCACCCGTCGCGGGGCTCTGCGAGCACGCGGTCAGGGCAAGTCCCGCGAGGGCGAGGGTCGCCACAATTGAAAGTCGCTTGTTCATGCGAAGTCGATGTCCTTCTCGGAATCCTGGTGGGGCCGGAGGCCGAGAGGCCAGCCGGCGCAACCCTGCCGACTGGCTGGGCGGACACAGGCCACCACGCCAGCGTGAACACGAGCAGTCACCGGATGAACGCCGACGGACGCGCATCTGAACAGCCCATCCGCGCGCATCCGCCGCCCATCGCGCGGTCGCCCGCGAACGCCGTAGACTCGTCCGGTGCGGACACGCCCCGACTTCTCCGCATCGCGCCGCCAGAAGGAGCCTCGCCAGTGAGCAGCCAGACCACAACCCCGTCTTCCGAAGCAGTTGGCCCGGACACCGTCGACAACGCGAAGGCGACCCCCGAGAAGGAGCAGCCATACGGCGCCCTCGGGTTGAAGCCGGACGAGTACGACAAGATCCGCGAGATCCTCGGCCGCCGCCCCACCTCGGGCGAGCTGGCCATGTACTCGGTCATGTGGTCGGAGCACTGCTCCTACAAGTCCTCGAAGAACTACCTGCGCCAGTTCGGCCAGAAGGTCTCCGACGAGATGAAGAAGAACCTCATGGTCGGCATGGGCGAGAACGCCGGCGTCATCGACGCTGGCGAGGGCTGGGCGGTGACCTTCAAGGTCGAGTCGCACAACCACCCCTCCTACATCGAGCCATTCCAGGGCGCCGCGACCGGCGTCGGCGGCATCGTCCGCGACATCATCTCCATGGGTGCCCGCCCCGTCGCGGTCATGGATGCGCTCCGCTTCGGCGCGATCGACGAGGCCGACACGGCACGGGTCGTGCACGGTGTCACGAGCGGCATCTCCTTCTACGGCAACTGCCTCGGCCTGCCGAACATCGGCGGCGAGACCTGGTTCGACAGCGTGTACCAGGCGAACCCGCTCGTCAACGCGCTCGCGGTCGGCGTGCTCCGCCACGAGGACCTGCACCTCGCGAACGCCCGCGGCGCCGGCAACAAGGTCGTGCTCTTCGGCGCGCGCACAGGCGGCGACGGCATCGGCGGCGCATCCATCCTCGCGTCCGACTCGTTCGACGAGAAGGGCCCCACGAAGCGCCCGGCCGTCCAGGTCGGCGACCCCTTCGCCGAGAAGGTGCTCATCGAGTGCTGCCTCGAGCTGTTCCGCGAGAAGGTCGTCGAAGGCATCCAGGACCTCGGTGCCGCAGGTATCTCCTGCGCGACGAGCGAGCTCGCGGCGGCCGGCGACGGCGGCATGTACATCGAGCTCGACAAGGTGCTGCTGCGCGACCCGAACCTCACGGCCGAGGAGATCCTCATGTCGGAGAGCCAGGAGCGCATGATGGCGGTCGTCGCTCCCGAGAAGCTCGACGCGTTCATGGCGATCGTCGACAAGTGGGACGTCGAGACGAGCGTGCTCGGCGAGGTCACCGACACGGGCCGCCTCGTCATCAACTGGCGCGGCGTGGAGATCGTGAACGTCGACCCGCGCACCGTCGCGATCGACGGGCCCGTCTACGACCGTCCCGTCGCCTACCCGAGCTGGATCGACGCGCTCCAGGCCGACTCCGCCTCCGCCCTCCCCCGCCCCCAGTCGGGTGAGGAGCTCCGCGAGCAGGTGCTCGCCCTCATCTCGTCGGCGAACCTCGCCAACCCCGAGTGGATCACGCAGCAGTACGACAGCTACGTGCTCGGCAACACCGCCTTCGGCACTCCGGAGGACGCCGGCATGGTGCGCATCGACGAGGAGTCGGGGCTCGGTTTCGCCATCAGCCTCGACGCCAACGGCCGCTACGCGCAGCTCGACCCCTCCGCCGGGGCCAAGCTGGCGCTCGCCGAGGCGTACCGCAACGTCGCCGCCACGGGCGCACGCCCCGCCGCCGTCTCCGACTGCCTCAACTTCGGCAGCCCCGAGAACCCCGAGGTCATGTGGCAGTTCGCGCAGGCCGTCGAGGGACTCGCGGATGGCTGCCTCGAACTCGGCATCCCGGTCACGGGCGGCAACGTGTCGTTCTACAACCAGACGGGCGACGTACCCATCCACCCGACCCCCGTCGTCGCCGTGCTCGGCCTCATCGACGATGTCGCACGCCGCGTCCCGTCGGGCTGGCAGGAGGAAGGCGACAACCTCTACCTCCTCGGCACGACCCTCGAGGAGCTCTCCGGCTCCAGCTGGGCCGACGTCGTGCACGGCCACCTCGGTGGTCTGCCCCCGCAGGTCGACCTCGAGCGCGAGAAGGCGCTCGCCGACCTCGTCATCGGCGCAGGCCAGCAGGGCCTCCTCACCTCGGCGCACGACCTCTCCGAGGGTGGCCTCGCGGCAGCGATCGTCGAGGCGTCGACACGCTTCGGCGTCGGTGCGCGCATCGTGCTCGATGGCCTCATGCGCAAGGAAGGTGTGGACGCGGCTACCGCGCTCTTCAGCGAGTCGGCCGGGCGCATCCTCGTCTCCGTCCCGCACGACGACGACGTGCGCTTCCAGGCGATGTGCGAGGCGCGTGACTTCCCCGTCACCCGCGTCGGCGTGAGCGACGGCATGGGTGCCGACGCGAAGCTCGAAGTCCAGGGCCTCTTCGAGTTCACGCTCTCCGAGCTCTCCGAGGCCCGCGGCGCAACACTGCCGAAGCGCTTCGGCGATGTCGTCGGGCCGAACTCCGCGCCGATCTCCGCAGCCATCACTGCGGCAGCTGCAGCGGCACACTAAGCGCCGTACCTCTTGAGTCTCGGGATGGGTTCCACGCTTCGGGATGGGTTGCTTCCCATCTCGAAGCGTGGAACCCATCTCGAAACCGTTGGTGCGAGCGCTGTCGAGGTCTTCGCTGCGATCGCCGCGTCAGCGACCGCGGACGGCTTCGCCCTCGATGACGGCCAGCGGATGGTCGCTCGGCGCCTCGCAGGACTCGGCGCGCAGATCGTCGAGCACGAAGCCCTCGCCGTTGAGAACGCCGCTCCGAACCCAGCTGCCGACGCCGACCCCGACATCGCCGGGTTGCGCGACGCCGACGTGGCCGAGGCGGAGCGCCCCGACGCATCCGCCGCCGATTCGACGGCGCCGCGCGGCCTCTACCTGTGGGGGCCCGCCGGCCGCGGCAAGTCCTGGCTACTCGACGCCTTCTACGGCGCAGTTCCCGTGGACCGGAAGCTGCGCGTCCACTTCCACTCGTTCTTCAACGAGCTGCACTCGCGCATCTTCGCGAACCGCGGCTCCGAGACCGTCTTCGCGAACGCCGTCCGCGAGCTTATCGGCGACGCGAAGCTGCTGCTCTTCGACGAGTTCCACGTGCACGACCCGGGCCACGCGACGCTGCTCACGGCCCTGCTGCGGTACGCCCTCGACCACGGCATCACGGTCGTCGCGACCTCGAACTACCGGCCGCAGGGCCTCCTCCCGAGCCCCGTCTACCACCACATCTTCGAGCCGGGCATCGAGCTCATCGAGCGCGAGCTCGACGTGGTGGAGCTGCCCGGCGAAGTCGACTACCGCCGTTCTCGCGCTGACGCCGTCGAGCGCCGGGGCTTCGCGACCGGTTCGTGGGTGCACGTGCCGAGCGTCACGTCGACGCAGGCCGACGGCGCAGGCGGCGCAGACAGCGCCGACAGCGCAGACGAGCAGTCCACGGCAGACGCGGGCAGTGCCCCCGACGCCACGCGCCCGGCATCCGCCGAGGCGACGAGCCTCGAACTCGGCGGCCGCACCTTCGAGGTAACGGCAGTGCGCGGCCGTGAGCTGTGGGCGACGTTCGCGGAGCTCTTCATCGTGCAGACCTCGTCGCTCGAGTTCCTGCAGTGGGCGCGCGACTTCGACACGTGGCACATCCTCGACGTTCCGCTCCTCGCCGCCGTCGGCCGCGACCCGCAGCAGCGCTTCGTGAACGCCGTCGACGTGCTCGTCGACTACGACATCGAGGCGCACTTCCACGCCGACGCGTCGTTCGACGAGTTCGTCGCCGCTGCGGCTGGCCGCGCCGACGCGTTCCGGATGGTCAGCCGCCTGCACCTCCTGCAGCGCTGAGGCTCGTCTGCCTGGGGCGTTCGCCGCCCGGCCACGAGTCACGATTCGATGCCGGGCATGCACGGTACAGCTCGAATTCACTAGGCTCGTCGGGCAAGCAGAGCGCTTGTCCTCGCAGGCGCACCCGCTCACCACGCTCTTGGGGGATTCTCAATGACGACATCCGCAACAACCGAGGTAAAGCCTCGCGAGCAATGGACCGGGCAGACCGGCTTCATCCTCGCCGCCATCGGCTCCGCCGTCGGCCTCGGCAATATCTGGCGATTCCCCGGTGTCGCCTATGAGAACGGCGGGGGCGCGTTCCTCATCCCGTACCTTGTCGCGCTCATCACCGCGGGCATCCCGATCCTCTTCCTCGACTACGCGATCGGGCACCGGATGCGCGGGGCCGCGCCGACGGCATTCCGTCGCGTCGCGAAGTGGATGGAGAGCCTCGGCTGGTTCCAGGTCTTCATCTGCTTCGTGATCGGCCTGTACTACACGGCCATCATCGCCTGGGCGCTGAGCTTCTTCGTGCTCTCGTTCAACCTCGGCTGGGGCGACGACCCAGCGGCGTTCTTCACCGGTGACTTCCTGCAGCTCAGCGAGCCTGGCGTCTCGATGCAATTTGTGCCCTCAGTCCTGATCCCGCTCGTCGCCGTGTGGGGAGTGACGATCTTCGTGCTCGCGGCCGGTATCGCGAAGGGCGTAGAACGCACGAACTTCATCTTCCTGCCGCTGCTGCTCGTGTCATTCCTCATCCTCGTGGTGCGCGCGCTCTTCTTGGAAGGCGCGGCGGACGGGCTCAATGCACTCTTCACGCCCGACTGGGTCGCGCTCGGCGACCCCAGCGTCTGGATCGCCGCGTACAGTCAGATCTTCTTCTCGCTGTCCATCGCCTACGGCATCATGGTCACGTACTCGTCCTACCGGAACCGTCGCTCGAACATGACGTCCCCCGGGCTTGTCGTCGCCTTCTCGAATTCGTCGTTCGAGATCCTGGCGGGCATCGGAGTGTTCGCGACGCTCGGATTCATGGCTCACCAGCAGAACGTCGCTGTGGGCGAGCTGGAGGGGCTCACCGGGCCGATCCTGTCGTTCGTGACCTTCCCCGCCATCATCTCGGAGATGCCAGGTGGGCAGATCTTCGGCGCGCTGTTCTTCGGGTCGCTCGTGATGGCGGGATTCACCTCCTTGCTGTCGATCCTGCAGGTCGTCTCGTCAGCCTTCCAGGACAAGTTCGGCTGGTCGCCCCGCAAGGCGGCGGTAATCCTCGGCAGCGTGAGCGCCGTCATCTCGATCCTGCTCTTCTCGACGACCACGGGCCTCATCGCGCTCGACACAGTCGACATGTGGACGAACAACATCGGCATCATCTCGTCCGCTATCGCCACCTGCGTCGGCGTCATCTGGGTCGCCAGACGCGGCGAGGAGATGCGTCTGCACCTCAACGCCGTGTCGACGTTCCAGGTCGGCAAGTGGTGGCTCGTCCTGACGGGCATCATCGCGCCGGTAGTCCTCACCTACATGCTCATCGAGCAGATCAGGACGCTTGTCGTCGACGGCTACGAGGGCTACCCGCTGTGGTACGTCGGCGTCTTCGGCTGGGGCGCGGTCCTCGTCATGCTGGTCGCGAGCGCGATCATGACCATGGTCCGCTGGCGCAACAGCCCGGACACGTTCACTGCCTGGCCGACGTCGGCTGAGCTTCGCGAGAAGGAGACGGTCCGATGACCCCAGAAGCCATCACGATGCTCATCATCGCGATCGGGATCGTGTGGGGCGGATGCGCCGCGTCCGTCATCGCACTCCGTCGGCATCCGGAACGCGCCGACTACCCGGCGGGTGGCCATGACGACGGGCGGGCCGAACAGGCCCCGGTCATCCACGACACCTGATTCGCGGCGCAGGCCCCGGTCTGCGCTGCGAGAGGGGAACGCAACCCCGCCCGCGATTCGTTCGCGGGCGGGGATCTGCGTTCCGTCGCGCTGCTCAGGCCTGCGGCTTGCGCTGCCAGACGCCGAAGCGGTTGCCGAGCGGGTCGCGCAGATGCGCGAACTTGATCCTGCCGTTGTCGACGAGCGGGATGACGGTCTCCGCCCCGTTCGCGGCCGCCTGCTCCAGCTTCGCCTCGATGTCCTCGACCTCCACGTAGAACACCGCCCAGCTGCCGCCGCCGACCGTGTCGGAATCCCAGAGCCCGCCTCCGTTGCCGGCGCCGTCGACCATCCCGTAGCCGCCGGGCTCGAGCGACCCGAACGTCCACCCGAAGGTGTCACCGTAGAAGGCCTTCGCAGCCTCCGGGTCGGTGGTGCCGATCTCGAAGTAGTTCACGTTGTCCGACATGGTTGCTGTCCTCTCATTCGGATGCACCGCAGCGATTCTGGCTGCGCCGCAGGCCTGTTCAGCCGTTTGATCCGATCGTGAGGTCTCACACAGTGTGAGAGTCAAGCCGCGATGGGGACGTTGACCTCGGTGACCCAGTTGTCCGGATTCGGCTCGCGGCCCGGGCCGTGCACGTAGACGTTGAAGATCGGGCCGACGCGGGTGCGCCCCTGCTGAGCGACCCAGCTGCCCGCCGTCGCCGTGGCCTCATTGATCGTCTCGAAGCCGCCGCGGTGGGTGACCGTCGCGACACGCTGCTCGGGGAGTTCAACGACCTCGTACCCCTCGGGCACGGATGCGCCACGGTACTCGCGCCAGATCGCCATCTCGACATCGGCGTCTCGATACTCGTCGTCGAAGTAGGTGGCACCACCGACGTCGCCGAAGGCAGCGGGGTCTCGCGAGGTGAGCTCGGCCACCGGCCCCCGGAAGTCGACCCAGAGCGGACCCTCGGAGGGGTAGTCGGCGACCGTGCGGCGCAGGTACAGCACGCGCAGCGCCGGGAAGGTGCGCTCCGTGACGTCCAGAAGGGTCGAGCGCGCCGCGAGCCCATCGAGGAGCGTCGCCGCGAGCGCCTGCTGATCGGCGACCCGTTGCGCCTCGGCCTTGAGCTCATCGAGGTGCAGCTGCAGGCGCGGCCGGAGCACGTCCGGGGCCGCGAAGAGCGGCAGCAGTTCCGCGATGGCGGGGATTCCGCACCCGGCGTCGCGCAGCATCCGCACGCGCCCCGCATCCCGCAGCTGGGCTGCGGCGTAGCGTCGGTACCCGCTGAACTCGTCGACCTCGGCGGGCGCGAGCACGCCCCGTTCGGCGTAATGCCGCAGCATGCGCACGCTCAGACCCGAGTACCGCGAGAACTCGCCGATGCTCATCAGACGTGCGGGATGCTCACCGTTCATGCACCAAGTCTGGCACCGGGTCGCGTGTGCCGGCGATCGCTGACCAACATCAGTGCGATTTCTGGCCTTCGACCCGCGTCCGGCACCGGATGCCGGGATTCTGCACTGAAGTTGGACACGGCTCGCGGCGACTGCAACCGCAGCGGCAGACGCAGCGCCAGTGGCGGCAGCCCCGCTACTTCCTGGCTGCCTGCTGCGCTCGCGCGGCCTCGCGCCGGCGGTCACGCGCGGCGTCTGCCGCAGCCGCAGCCTCGGGCGTTGGGGCGGTGCCGCCGAGCACGCGGGGCTGCCACCACTTGCCTGCGCCGTCTTCTGGGTAGTTCGACTGCAGCTCGCTGAGGAGCGACTCCATGACCGTCTTGAGCTTGGCCGTGGCGTCGGCGGGGTCGTCGCCTGGTGCGACGTGGATGGGCGCGCCGAAGGAGAAGTGCACGGGGATGTTGAGGCGCTCTCGCAGGGTGATCTTGCGGTTCTTGGTGAGAAGCCGGTGCCCACCCCAGACGGCGACGGGGATGATGGGCACGCCGGCCTGCGCAGCGAGGCGTGCAGCTCCGGTCTTGAAGTCGCGAATCGTGAACGACGCGCTGACGCCAGCCTCGGGGAAGACGCCGACGAGCTCGCCGTCACGCAAGGACGTCGCGGCGGCGGCGAACGCGTCCGCACCGGCCTTCATGTTCACGGGGATGTGTCGCATGCTGCGCATGAGTCGGCCGACGACGGGCTTCTCGAACACGCTCTGCTTGGCCATGAAGCGGATGCGCCGCCGGTTGTGCATCCAGGTCGCGCACTCGACGAGGGCGAACTCGAGGTAGCCGAAGTGGGTCATCGCGATGACGGCGCCGCCGGCGTCTGGAAGGTGCTGCGCGCCGCGGACCGTCTGGCGAACGCGGAGCGCGGCGAAGACAGTGCGGCCGACCCCGATCGCAAATGAGTAGACGGGTTCGCGAGTCATGTGGCTCCCTGGTCCAAGTGTGAGGTGCCACCTTATTCGGGGCACCTGGGACGATTCCGGTGTGCACGCGAACGCCGACGGGGCCCACGCATCCGCGCTCTTGCCAGTTGCTCTCCGCAGATGCGATACTTGCCAAACTGCACGTTCGTACATTCTTTAGTGCAACTTTGTGCATTTATCCGCTAGGAGCAACTGACAATGGCTGTCCCCATCCCTGTACGGAGCCCGTTTCTGATCGTCAACCCGAAGGCGTACCTGACGGGCAGCGAGCTCATGAAGCTGGCACACCTCACCGATGAACTCGCTGGAGCTTTCGACATCGACGTCGTCTTCACCGCGCAGCACATCGACCTCCGGTCGGTCGTCGCCGAGACGACGAACCTCTGCGTCACCGCCCAGCATGTCGACCCGATCGTGCCAGGCCGCGGCATGGGGCACATCCTCGCCGAGGGCCTCGCCGAAGCCGGAGTCAAGGCCGTCGTGCTCAACCACGCCGAGCACCCCCTCACCTTGGCCGACCTCGACGCGACGATGCGCCGTTGCGAAGAGGTCGGTCTTGCAACCATCGTCTGCGCCGACTCCGACCTGCAGTGCCGTGCGGTTGCCGACCTCGACCCCTCCGGCATGATCTGCGAGCCGACCGCCAACATCGGCACGGGGCAGATGGACGCTGGCGACTACATCGAGCGCACGACCCAGATCGTGAAGAACGTCGACCCGGCGATCCTCGTCGTGCAGGCGGCCGGCGTGAGCCGCGGCGCCGACATCACGCGCGTCCTGCAGCAGGGCGCCGACTGCTCGGGCGGGACGAGCGGCATCATCAAGCACCCCGACTGGCGCGAGATCCTCACCGAGATGTTCCAGGCGCTCGCCGACCACCGCGACGCGCAGGCGACCGCCGCCCCCGCCAACTGACCCGCTCCCCACAGAGCAACCAGAGAGAAGACCAACACATGCTCATCGGACTCGACGAAGCGCTCCGCTACGCACAGAAGAACAACATCGCCATCGCGGCGGTCAACACCCCCTACTTCGAGGGGCTGCTCGGCACGATCTCCGCCGCCGAGAAGGCAGGCGTTCCCGTTATCCTGCAGCACGCGCAGGTGCACGAGAGCACCCTGTCGATCGACGACATCGGGCCCGCGATGCTCGCCCTCGCGACGCGCAGCGAAGCGCCCTTCGTGCTCCACGTCGACCACGGCGAGGACATCGAGTACATCGCGCGCGGCCTCGACATCGGCTTCAACTCCGTCATGATCGACGGATCGACGCTGCCGTACGAGGAGAACGTCGCCCGCACGACCGAGGTCGTGAAGCTCGCGAAGGAGCGCGGCGTGGGGGTCGAAGGCGAGCTCGGCGTCATGACGGGCAACGAGAACGGCGACCCAAGCCAGGGCATCGCCGACGAGACCCTGTACACGGAGCCAGCGCAGGCGAAGGAGTTCGTCGAGCGAACGGGCGTGACCGCGCTCGCAGCCTCCTTCGGCACGGTGCACGGCATGTACCACCAGGAGCCGAAGCTCAACTACGAGCTCATCGAGCAGCTGCGGGACGCGACGGGCGTGCCCATCGTCATGCACGGCGGGTCGGGGCTCAGCCTCGACGAGTACCACCGTTCCATCACGCGCGGCGTCCGCAAGATCAACTACTACACGTACGCGGCGAAGGCGGCACTGGATGCGGCGCTCCGGGCCGCAGAGCAGCCCAACACCATCCTGTTCCCGAAGGTCGCAAAGGCGGTCTCCGCGCAGGTCGAGGCCGACGTGGCCGAGTTCATCCAGGCCCTGCGCCCGGGCGCCTGAGCCGAGCCAGCCCAGCCAGCCACACCAAGCGACATCTGCGCGCGCGGCGAAGCACGCGCATCCACGACGACGAAGGAACACCGATGACCGTCTACCAGACCACCCTCCAGCTGCAGTCGCACGGCGGCACCCCCAGCTACATCGACGTCACCGCGGAGGTGAAGGAGGCGATCGCGACGAGCGGCATCACGGCGGGCACGGTCACGGTCATCTCTCCTCACACGACGTGCGCCGTGTTCTTCGAGGAGTTCGTGCACGACCGCCTCGAGGACGGCACCGAGTTCCTGCAGGCCGACCTCGACGACGTGCTGAACCGCATCGCCCCGAACCAGACGGCCGTGCCTCCCGAAGGCGAGTACCGCTACCCGGGCCCGGAGCACTACGCCGATGTCGAGTCGTGGCCGGACGCCGAGGTGTACCTGCCCGGCGGCGACAAGACGGCGCTGCTGAACGCCGAGGCGCACATCAAGTCGACGATCATCGGCTCGAGCGAGGTGTTCGCGGTCATCGACGGCAAGCTCGGCGTCGGCGTCACCGGATACATCTACTTCGTCGACTTCGACCGCACGCGCGCCCGTTCGCGCAAGTGCCAGGTCGTCGTCATGGGCGAGTAGGCCCACGCTCCTTCCTGCGAGCATCCGCCTCCACTGCCTCCACTGCCGCCGCCAACGCCGTCGGCGCACCGATGCCGCCGTTCGATCGCACCCTGACTCCCCCGTCAGCGGCGTGGTCGAGCGGCGGCGTTCTGCGTAGTTGAGCCGTGGCGACGGTTCTGGACGTGGATGCGGTTTGAGACGTGGCTGCGGTTTGGGACGTGGATGCGGTTTGGGACGTGGATGCGGTTTGGGACGTGACTGCGGATGCAGATGCAGATGCATCGGCGTGTGTCGATCCAAGAGTTCCTTCCACCGGCAGCTGCGCTCCGCGTATCCCGCCCCTCCCGGTGCATCCGAGCCCCTGGTGCTTCCCGGCGTTTTTCGGCCCCTCCCGGGCCCTCCCTGCCCTCCCTGCCCTGCCTGCCCTCCCTGCGCCTCCTCGAGCGCGCCAGGAGTCATCAGGAGTCAGCAGGAGTCAGCAAGAAGCACGGAGCTCCGCCACAGAACCTGCTTCTCGCTGACTCTTCGGCCCCGCTCAGGCCCGGACCTGGGCCAAACCCCGGAACTTGCCCCCGCGCCCGCCTCACGTACACGACCACGCCCACGCCCACGCCCACGCCCACGCAGAACGCTGCCAGTGAAGTGGCCGAAAGCACGCGCGTTCTGGCCACTTCCCTAGCAGCGATCTCAGCCGCGGAGCATCCGAGAGGCAATTGGCTGGCAGCGTTCCGCCAGCAGCAGCGTCGGTGGAGGGCGCGCAGGCCTCGCAACCTCAAGCGCAGCGGGCGCGGCAGCGTCCTACACGAGCTCCACGAGGGCGCGCGCGAGGTCCTCGTCGAGGATCACGCCGTCGAGCGCCCCCGTGCGGAGCGCGCCGGCGACCCCAGGGGCCTTCTCGGCGCCAGCGGCGAAGCCCACGACTTCCGGGATCTTCGCCAACTGGCCGAGGGTGATCCCGATGACCCGCTCGGAGACCGGCGCTCCGAGCGCGCGCCCACTGGCATCGAAGAAGCGACCACAGATGTCGCCGACGGGCTGCTGCGCGTCCAGTTCGGCGCGTTCGGAATCGCTGAGCCGCATCGCGGAGACGATGTGCCTCGACGCGTGGAGGCCGTAGGAACCGATGCCAACGAACGCGAGCTGCACATCCGTCGCCCGCTTGATGGCCATGGAGATCGACGACTCCCCGGTGAGCGCAGCCCAGGTCTGGGGCGACTCGACGACGGCGGGCGACTCGAAGCGGAAGGCCATCGCCCCCGACTTCTGCGAGAGACGCTCGAGGGCCGTGTTCCCGGCCGGCCCCGAGTCGAACGGCATGCCGCCGACGAGGGGGCACAGCGTCAGAGCACGCCCCGTGGACTCGACGTGGATCTGCTCGACGAACGCATCGATCGACTTGCCCCAGCTCAGGCCAACCGACCCGACCGACGGCACACGCTCCGAGAAGTAGTCGGCGGCCGCTCCGGCCACGATGTCGAGGGGGTGCCTGCCCGGCAGCGCCGAGACGACGACTGCGGCACCGACACCGAACGCATCCACGATCTGTCGTTCAAGCTCGTCGACGCGACCGACCACGTGGGGGTCGTGGATACGGATCTCGACGATCCCCTGGTCGCGTGCAGCGGACAGGATGCGTGAGACGCTCGCTCGCGAGACGCCGAGTGCCGTTGCGACGTCGCTCTGGGAGAGGCCGTCGAGGTAGTAGAGGCGCGCTGCTCGGACGAGGGTATCGGCGTTGCGGGGTGCTGGCATCCCGAGCCTTCCTTCCTGTGGGTGGTGCAGAGCGACGCGCAGGCTGTGCCGGGCAGGAGGCGCAGCGCTGCTCACTCCTGCGCGGCCCTGCGGTGCGGGACGGCTTTCCCAGATGGCGACGGCCCCCGCACCGCGCTCTCGCGCCGTTTGGGAGCCGTCCCGACGCCGCGCGCTGGGCGCGGCATCGGTGATCCGGTTCACATGATCCTATCGACCGACGATCAGGCGCCCGGTTCAGCCGGGCGCCCGACGGGTGTCGGACCGGGGTCAGGCGCCGATGACGCCAGCCGCGACCAGCGAGTCCTGCAGACGGCGCATCGCGATGAGCGGACGCGTCTCGTCGAGCTCGACGTCGTCGTAGGAGACGATCTCGCCCGCCTTGATGTCGCGCTTCAGGATGCCACCGGAGATGAGTCCGATCGGGATCGAGTTGTCGGCGCGTGCCTCGTCGGCGTCGACGGCCCAGCCGTGCACGTGGTGCCCGCCCATGCCCTCGAGCTTCGTGCCGGCGGCGAGGTCGAACTTCGCCTTCGAAGCGACCTCGGTGCGCCACGTGGTGGTCTGGAAGTCGGCGCGGCGCTCGAGCACGGCCTCGCTGATCGAGAGGATCGCCTCGACGGAGGCGAGGTGGTACGGACGGTAGAGGGCGTAGTACGGGCCCTTGCCGAGCTTCAGGTAGTCGAGCTCGTGCGTGACGACATCGTCTTCCGACTTCACGACGACGAATACGCCTGGCGCGACATCGCCCTCGACCGTATACTCGACAGCCGGGGTCGAGGTGAGGACTCCGCCGTCCTCGACGGGGATGAGCGTGGTCGCGAGCGTCGCGATGTCAGCAGCCGGGCCGTGCATGCCCGGCTTGTTGACGGGGAAGCCGGTCGCGTTCGAGAGGGAGGCCATCTCGATCTGCGTCTTCGTTCCGTCGGTGAACTCGCACAGGATGCGCGGGTTCATGTTCTTGGCCTTCGCCTCCTCCATGACGTCCTCCGGCACGTCCGTCGGGCGGTTCGGGTTGTTCTTGCCCTTGCCGGCCGCGACGACGGTGAGGCCGAGGTCGGTGGCGTGCTCGACGAGCTTGAGTGCCTCGACGGGCTCGTCACCGCGGCAGATCGTGTAGATCTGCTGTCCGGCGTTGGCGATGCTTGCCAGGAACAGCCCAACGGTCACGTCTGCCTCGACGGTCATGAGAGCGACGTCCTTCTTGCCGAGGAGCGACGCGTAGGCGACCTGCGCCGCGATCTCGGTGACACCGGAGACCTCCAGCACGACGTCGACGGGGAGCTTCGGGATGAGGAGACCGTCGTTGATGACCACCGGGCGGCGAGCCTCGATGTGCTCGGCGACCACGGCGAGGTCATTCTCGACCTGGACGTCGCTGCGGCCGGCGCGAGTGTACGCATCCACACCGCGCTCGACGGCGATGTCGGCGACGACGGCGACCTCCATGCCCTTCGCTCGCTCGATCTGGGCGATGAGGCCTGAGCCCATCTGACCGGCCCCCACGACGCCGACGCGGATGGGGCGGCCGAGTTCTGCTTCACGCTGGATGAGGCGCTGGGTGTAGTTCATGTGCGTTCCTTGCTGAGTTCGTGGGGTGGGGTGCTGATCAGGGGGCTAGTTGCTGACGCGGGAGAGGCCGGCGAACTGCTTCGGGGCCGCGCCCTTGACAGCGTTGGGCTGCGCACGCTTCTTCTTGCCCTTGACCGGTGGCAGCGTGACCTGGGCGCGCACCGTGTGCGGCAGCATGCTGATCGCCTGGCGGACGGCGGTTCCGAGGTGCTTGTGGCGGGCCTCCGCGCGGTCGTAGACCGTTTTGAGCGGGCCCTCGAGGTCGGGTGCGGGCTTCAGGCGTCCGAAGACGCTGAACCCGAGGAGCGCGCGCGCCTCGACGACCTCGAGCGTGGTCGGGTCGACGAGCAGCACGGCGATAGCGCCGCGGAAGGCGCCCTTGCCTCGACCGCTGACGAGGTTGAGGTTCTTGCCGGCGTTCGCCTTCGCGATCTCGTTGACCTGGCTCATGTAGGCGCGCATCTGCACGACCGTCATGAGCATGCTCAGGACAAGCGCGAGGACCAGAACGGCGGGGAATCTCCAGTCCATGATCTACACCTCGTTCCGGCGCACGCTGATGAGTGCGCCCTCGGCGGGAGTCGTGAGGGTGCCGGTCGCCTGGATGGCGCCCGGGAGGAGCGCGGTGTCTTCCGCGTTCAGGTAGAGCACCACGTGACCCAGTTCCTGCAGGTTCGGGTTGGCGAGGTCGCCGACCGCGGTGACCGTGACGGCCTCGTCGCCGATCACGAACTCGTCGCCGGCCTGCACGGGGACGAACTCACCCGAGTGGCCCTTGTGCACGAGGCTGACCTCGGCGAGCGCATCCGGAACGGGTTCGCCGAAGAGGATGTAGACGCCACCCTCGAACATGTCGTTCGCGTCGGGTCCGATGCGTGCGATTTCTGACTGCCAGATGGTCGTGGACACGTGGTGGTCCTTTCTTGAGGCGGGAGGTTGAAGCGAAGTTCAGGGGTGGATGCGCGGGCGGGCCGGGTGCGGCCCGCCCGGCGCCCACTAGATGAGGAGGAAGGAGGCGAAGTAGGCGAGCACAACCGCGAGAGGCGACGTGATCTGCCTGGAGAACAGCACGGCGGGGACACCGACCGCGACCGTCTCCGGCTCAGCCTCACCGAGGGAGAGACCGACGGGGATGAAGTCACAGCCGACCTGGCCGTTGACCGCGAAGAGCGTCGGCAGTGCGTACTGCACCGGCAGCGCGCCTGCCGCGATCTGCGTGCCCATGAGCACGCCGACGACCTGGGCGATAGCGGCACCTGGGCCGAGGATCGGCGACAGGAACGGGAGACCCGTGATGACGCCGAGCAGGATCAGGCCGATCGGGTTCGAGGCCAGCGGCGAAACCGCGTTGGCGATGAAGTCCGAAGCACCCGTGTACGTGACGACTCCGATGAGGAGCGAGACGTACGCCATGAACGGCAGGATCGTGTTGAGGGTCAGCTTGATCGCCTGGCGGCCCGAGGAGAGCAGCGTGTTGATGAAGTAGCCGATGGCGTTTCCGAACTTCACGACGAAGCCCGTGAATCCGCTTCCCTGCGCTGCGACCCTGGCGCGTGCATCCGCCTTGGCCTTCGCCGCGACCTCTTCCGGGCTCAGGCTGGGCGCCTCGGCTGCGGCCGGGGCACCAGCTGCTGCCGTTGCCGCCGCGTCGAGCGCGACCACGTCGCGAGGGGCGACGTCGGAGACGAAGATGTCCTCGGTGATGAACTGGGCGAGCGGGCCGCCCGGTTCGCCGGGGTACACATCCACCGTCGGGATGCGCTTCTTCGGGTACACGCCGATGCGCGCCGTGCCACCGCAGTTGATGACCGCGCAGAGCACGTTGGCGTCCGGCACGTTGTTCTTGAAGCCGTCGACGGCCTCAGCGCCCGTGAGCTCAGCGATCTTCTGGGCAACCGGGTGGATGCCACCGCCCGTGACCGACAGGACGATGTTCTTCTCAGCGTTGGGGACGAGCGTCAGCCCGTCGCCCCAGCCGCCGCGACCGCGGTTGACCTTGACGCCCTTGTAGTCCGCGGTGCTCGCGCCGCCGTCGGCCGAGTTGGCGTTCGTGTTCTCAGCGTCTGTGCTCACAGGACACCACCTTCGCTCTTGGAGCCCTGGAGGTGGCCCTCTGCATACATCTCGTCGAAGCGAGCGAACGTCGCCTCGTGTCCGCCGCGCTTGATGAGGATCTTCGTGATCCACTGCGTCGTTATGCCGCGGATGAAGATGACGACGATGCCGACCATGAAGTACAGGGCCGCGAGGGTCGCGTACTTGTCCGGCGCGATGGAGAGGACACCGGCGGAGATGCCCGTCCAGACGAACAGCTCACCCGCGTTGGCGTGAGGCAGGAATGCGGTGACCGGGTGCACGAACGACACTGCGGAGTCGTAGAAGGCCGGCTTGTAGCGCTCGGGGAGGAAGCGGCCGAACGTGTAGGCCATGGGGTTCGTCAGCATGATGACCGCGATGATCGGCATGACCGTGTAGCGCGTGATCGCGTACTTGCCAGCCCAGCGGACGGCGCGCGTGACGCGCTCCTCGCCGATCCACGTGGTGACGGCGTACATTGCCGTGAGCAGCACGAGAAGGAGGGGGAGGATGCCCGTGATGAGACCCATGAGGCTCTCGGCGGAGGCGTTGAAGAGGCCGATGAAGTTCTCGGCGATCCAGGTGATTACTTCCATGCCGGCTGCCCTCCCGACGTGGTCGTCGAGCTGTGCTCGACTGTGCTGGCCGCGAGGGCGGCGAGCGGCGACGTAAACCGCATGTTCTGACTCCTTTGTCGGGGTGTGCACGAAGTTGCAAATAGATATGATCGTTTGTGCACCTGCCGAAAGTGTAGGCATGCGGGACCCAGTGCGCAAGTGCGGGTTTTCGCCCATCCGAAACGGCTTCGGTTCGACTGACAGGTTCTGTCAGAACCTGCCACCCCTCAGCCGCCAGACGTAGCGTTTTCAGCATGAGCACCACGAACCTCACCCTGAACAACGGCGTCGAACTGCCCAGCATCGGCTTCGGCGTCTACCAGTCCGCACCAGAAGAGACCGCAGCCGCCGTCGCCGAAGCCCTGCGCGTCGGCTACCGCCACATCGACACCGCCGCCGCCTACGGCAACGAGCGGGAAGTCGGCCAGGCGATCGCCGCATCCGGAGTGCCCCGCGACGAGATCTTCGTCGAGACCAAGGTCTGGATCAGCGACTACGGCTTCGACGAGACCCTCCACGCCTTCGACAAGTCGGCCCGCAAGCTCGGCCTCGAGCAGCTGGACCTGCTCATCCTCCACCAGCCGCTCCCCACCGACTGGGAGAAGACGATCGGCGCCTACCGTGCCCTCGAACGGCTCTACGCCGACGGCAAGGTGCGCGCCATCGGCGTCAGCAACTTCATGCCAGACCACCTCGACCGGATGCTCGACGCGACCGACATCGTGCCGGCCCTCAACCAGATCGAACTGCACCCCTACTTCCAGCAGAAGGACGTGCAGGAAGCGGATGCGCGCCACGGCATCCTCGACCAGGCCTGGTCACCCATCGGCGGCATCACCTTCTACCGCGAAGGTGACGGCGGAAGCACCCTCGAGGACTCGACGATCCGCACCATCGCGGACGCCCACGGCAAGAGCCCGGCGCAGGTCATGCTGCGCTGGCACGTGCAGGAGGGCCGCTCGGTGATCCCCAAGTCGGTCAAGCCGCACCGCATCGCCGAGAACTTCGACATCTTCAGCTTCGAGCTCACGCCCGACGAGGTCGCCCAGATCGACGCCCTCGACAAGGGCGTGCGCCGCGGGCCCGAGCCCGAGTCGCTGACCCTCGAGGCCTACGGCATGCCCATCCCCGAGGCCTGATCGGTGCGGCCTGATCCGCGAGGCCTGATCCGCGCGGCCGCGCGCCTCTCTGCGCTGACCCCACCTCGCGGTGGTTCTCCCCTCGCGAGTGTCCAACTTCCGGGACGAGAACGCCCGCGCAGGCCCGGCCCGCGCGCCTGAGCCGATCTGGTCCCGGAAGTTGGCCAGCCACCCCGTCTTCAGCCGAGCCGGGACGGCCTGGCTCCCGGGCAGGCTCCCGGGACAACGCCGGGGCCAACGCCGGGGCCGAGGCCCCGAGGCCCGGGCCGGCTTGCCTACGCCCCTGTCCAACTTCAGTGCAGAATCAGCCCCGACGGGCGCTCTGCTCGCGTTCCCGCAGAGATCTGCACTGAAGTTGGACAGCGCTCCTGCATCCGCCACCAGGTACTCGCGGGGCCTCCCTCGCTCGGGCCTGCGGGCGTAGCTTGGACACATGAACGATGTGCGCGCGCAGGTGAAGGAGTTCCTCAGCTCCCGCCGGGCGAAGATCACCCCTGAGCAGGCCGGGTTGCCGGCCTACGGAGGGAACCGCCGCGTCGCGGGCCTCCGGCGCGAAGAGGTCGCGATGCTCGCTGGCGTCTCTGTTGACTACTACGTGCGGCTCGAGCGCGGCAACCTGTCGGGCGCCTCGGAGAGTGTGCTCGATGCCATCGCGTCGACGCTGCAGCTCGACGAGGCAGAGCGCGAGCACCTGTTCAACCTCGCACGGGCGAGCGCTCCATCCAGGCGAGTGTCGAAGAAGCGGGGCGGCGGCGAGCTGCGCGCCTCGGTGCGTCAGATGCTCGACGCGTTCTCCGAGGCACCCGCGTGGGTGCGCAACGACCGTCACGATGTCCTCGCGGCCAACCGCCTCGGCCGGGCGCTCTACTCCCCCGTCTTCGACGACCCTCGCCGGCCCGTCAACACGACGAGGTACATCTACCTGAATCCGGCGGCCCGTGAGTTCTGGCCGGACTTCGACCGCATCGCCGCCGACGCGGCATCCATGCTGCGAATGGAGGCGGGCCGGAACCCCCACGACCCCCAGCTGCACCAGCTCATCGGAGAGCTATCGACGCAGAGTGAGCTGTTCCGCGAGATGTGGGCGGCGAAGGACGTGAAGTTCCACCGCAGCGGCGTGAAGCGCCTGAACCACCCAATCGTCGGCTTGCTCGAGTTGAACTTCGAGTCGCTGCCACTGCCGAGCGAGCCCGGCCTCACGATGAACGTCTACACGGCCGCCGAGGGAAGCGCCAGCGCCGACGGCTTGCGGATGCTCGCGTCCTGGGCGGCGACAGAGTTCCCCGTCGAAGCGCAGGCAGCCTTCCAGCAGCAGTAGGCGCGGGCTCGCTGCCATCTGCCTGCTGCCTGCTGCTTGCTGCTTGCTGCTGCCCTGCCGCACGCAGTCGCCTCTCTGACGGACGCAAAAGTGAGCCAGAAGCATCCACCGCCAAGGATTCTGGATGTGCATCTGGCTCACGTTTGCGGAGGCGCAAGGTGGAGAGTCAGCGGGTGGCCGAGCGACGCCCGAGGCCTCGCCTGCCGGCGCGCGAGCTCTCGCTCGCTCGCTCGACTGACGGGCGCAGAAGTGAGCCAGAAGCATCCACCGCCAAGGATTCTCGATGCTTCTGGCTCACTTTTCAAAGGCGCCGGGCGTGCAAGGTCAGCGGGTGGCCGAGCGACACCCGAGGCCTCGCCCGCCGGCGCGCGAGCTCTCGCTCGCTCGACTGACGGGCGCAAAAGTGAGCCAGAAGCATCCACCGCCAAGGATTCTGGATGCACTGGCTCACGTTTGCGGAGGCGTGGGTCGGTGGGCAGGGTCAGCGGGTGGCTGAGCGGCGCACGAGGCCCTGCCGGCCGTCGCGCGCTCTCCCCACTAGCTCTGCGGGTATTCCTCCGGCGTGAGCAGCTCGCCCCAGACCGTCTCGGGCTCGTCGGAGTCAGCACCTGGAGCTTCCCAGAGCGCGAGGTGGCACATGAAGTTGTCGGCGGATGCGCCGTGCCAGTGCCACTCGCCGGCCGGGGTGTAGACGGTGTCGCCCGGGCGCAGCTCGATGAGCTCCTCACCACGCGACTGCACGTAGCCGTACCCCTCGGTGACGTGCAGGGTCTGACCGACCGCGTGGCGGTGCCAGGCCGTGTGCGCGCCCGGTGTGAAGCGCACCAGGTTGAGGCGGGTGCGCGACGGTTCGGTGCCCGCGTAGTAGGCATTGAAGTAGACGTCGCCGGTGAACCACTCGGCTGGCCCCTTGCTGGTCGCGCTCTTCGGCTGGAGTTCAGTGCTCATGAAGGTGTTCCTCTCGACAATCGATCACGCAATTTCGGTTCGTGCGCGGCCGCGCATGCGGTGAGCGTGCACGGCCGCTGGGCGCCTACATCTGGACGAGCACCTTGAGGGCTTCGCGCGCATCCATCGCGGCGTAGCCGGCCGGCACCTCGTCGATGCCGATCGTGCGGTCGAAGACGAGGCCGGGGTTGATGTCGCCGTTCAGCACCTGCTGGATAGCCGGTTCCATGTAGGCGCGGACGGGGGCGGGCCCGCCGGTGAGGGTGACGTTCCTGCCGAAGAGCGAGCCGAAGCCGATGGGGGCTTCCTCGTACTGCGGCACACCGACCCGGGAGATGACGCCGCCGGGGCGCACGATGCCGTAGGCCTGCTCGTAGGCGGGCATGTGGCCGACTGCTTCGAGGACGACGTGGCTGCCTTCGCCGTTCGTGAGGTCCATGACCTGCGCGATGCCGTCGTCACCGCGCTCGGCGACGACGTCGGTTGCGCCGAACTCGATGCCGAGATCGGTGCGCGAGGTGTGGCGACCCATGAGGATGATGCGCTCCGCGCCGAGCTGCTTGGCGGCGAGCACAGCCGAGAGCCCGACGGCGCCGTCACCGATGACGGTGACGGTCTTGCCGGCTTCGACACGACCCATGTGGGCTGCGTGGTAGCCGGTCAGATACACGTCGGACAGCGTCAGCAGGCTCGCAGTGAGCTCAGGGCTCTCCCCTCGGCCGAGCGCTGCGGCGTCGACGCCGGGCACGACGACCAGGCTGCCGTCGGCCTGCGGGATACGGGCGAACTCCGCCTGCAGACCGCCGACCTCGGGGCTTCCGTAGAAGCCGCCATGGAGGCACGACGTCTGCACACCCTCGCGGCAGAACACGCACGTGTTGTCCTGGAACGCGAACGGCGCGATGACGAAGTCGCCGACCTCCAGGGTCGTGACGGCAGCGCCGATCTCCTCGACGATGCCGATGAGCTCGTGTCCCATCGGGGACCCCTGTTCGCTCGACTGCATCGAGTGATACGGATGCAGGTCCGAACCGCAGATGCACGCCTGCGTGACGCGAACAATCGCGTCGGTGGGCTGCTGGATGGTCGGGTCGGCGACGGTCTCGACTCGGACGTCGCCTGCCGCGTACATGAATGTGGCCTTCATGGGTGCCTCTCGTTGCGCTTCCGGGAATGGCAGCGCGCCCGCCGCCCTCCTCGAGAGCGCCGGCCGCCGCCGTTCCTCCATTGGATCGCTACCAGCCTGCGCCCGGGAGGGTCGGTCGTGCCAGGTACTGGCATGCCCTGCCACGGCGCGCGCGGCGGGCGTCCGGCGTGGAGCGCGGCCAACTTGCGTGACGAGAACGGCGCACCGGGGCCCGAAGGGCACATTCCGGGCCCATCCATCCCGCGAGTTGAACAGAGGGGATTCCGACGGCGGGGCAGGGGGCCGCGACGGCGGGGCAGGGGGCCCCGAGGACGGGATAGGGGATTCCTAGGTCTGGATAGCAGGCCAGCTCTCTCAGCGGCGGCCAACTTGCGTGACGAGAACCGCTGCCGGGCCCCTGAGAGCGCATCCCCGACCGCCTCATCACGAAAGTTGGCCAGGTGGGGCAAACGGGCGGCACGTGCGCGCGGCCAACACAGGCGCGCGGCCAGCACGGCCGAACGGCCGGTGCAGGCGCGCAGGGCGAGAGACTCGGCCGAGCAGGCCCGGGCGACCAACCGCGCGAAGGCGGAGAGGCGTGCCTTGCCGCTACGCGTCAGCGGTGAGCCCCTCGTGGATGCGGCGGAGGTCTTCGATGAGGGAGCCGATGAGCACCCAGCTGCCGCCCTTTGGTGCCGAGACGACCAGCGGAGCGGTGAGGGCGGGCGGTTCGAGGATGAACCCGCGGGGCTCTCCGGGTTCGCTCGGGATGAGGATGCGCGTGTCGTGGGCGGCCCGTCGGAGTTGCTCGGCGATCGCGATGGCCTGCGGCTCGTCCGCGAGGGTCGGCTCCCAGTGCTCTGCGACGGCACGGGTCATGCCGGTGAGCTGTGTGACGATCGGGCGGAAGCGGTCGAGGAGCTGCCGGCACTCGACGAGTTCCTCGTGGTGGCTCGACTTGCGCGGGTTGAACGCGAGGGACTCGAGGCCGTCGGCGATCGAGTTCTCTGCGGCGCCGGCCATGGGTCGCAGCAGGCGCGCCTTGAGGAGCATCTCGGTGAGGCTCGCGGCGGTCTGCGGCTGCTCGATGGCGTCGGCGAGTCGCTCCAACGACGCGGCGATCTCGTTGCCGAGCATCGCGGTGTCGCGTTGCGCAGGCCCGACGAGCACTGGCGGCAGGATGATGGCGTTCACGAGCAGCCCGAAGGCCGCGCCGATGAGGGTCTCGAGGATGCGGTCGAGCGCGTACTCGGGCGTGGATGCGCCGAGCGCGAGCACGAGCATGGCGCTGATGGCGACCTGGTTGCTGGTCGTCGCGGTCATGCGCAGCAGCCAGGCGACGACCATGGCGACGACGATCGCGAGGAGGATCACCCACGACTGGGGGCCGAGGACAAGCGAGATGGCGCTCGCGACGGCGACGCCGATGACGACGCCGGCACTTCGCTCGAGCGCCTTCGCGAACGACTGGTTGACGCTCGGCTGTACGACGAGCAGCGCGGCGACGGCCGCGAACACCGGCAATGGGCCAGGGATGAGCCACCCTGCGAGCAGCCAGGCGCCCACCGCCGCGACGGCGGTCTTCGCGACCTGCAGTGCGGGCACGCGCTTGCTCGCCTGAATCCGGTCGAGGCCGGTGAGACGGGAGAGGGAGCGCACTGACTCAGCGTATGCCGCGGGCCGGGGACGATGCTCAGCGAGTGCCAGGAGCCTCGGTCAGGACGTGGTCGCCGTGAAGATGACGAAGGCCAGGACGATGAGCAGCAGGATGACGAAGACGAAGACGCCGCCGGCGATCAGCAGGGCGAGGGCGACCGGGTGCGCCTGCCACCACGGCACGAGGCGAGGGTCCCGCTGGCGCAGCTGCGGCGGCGTGACGAGCTCGGGGACGGACATCCACGGCACGCCCCGGCTCGAGAGGTCCTGCATGATCGCCGTGAGCTGCTGCGTGCTCCACATCTGCCCGACGAGGATCAGCAGGCGGCGGTCGTGGCCCGTCACGATGAGGTGATGGGTGGGAGGTCCGGAGAAGCCGCCGAATGACATCCGGTCGACCGTGACGACGCTGGTGGCCTCTGCCGCCGCGAACCGGCGGGTGCGGAACATCCACTTGTGCTCGATCCAGCCGTCGCCGAAGCGGATGTAGGTCTCGCGCATCGACTTGCGCGCGAGCCAGATGGAGAGCGGCACGGAGCCCCCGAGGAGGACGACGATCAGTGCGCCGTAGCCGAAGCCGAGCCAGAAATCCTGCAGCGAGAAGATGACGGTGAGGATCAGCAGGAGAGGAGCGAGCATCCCGAGGCTGATCCAGGACTGCCGCATGTTCAGCGCGACGGCACGGCGCTGGGTTTCCGGGGAGAGGCGTAGCTCGTGCATTCGAAGAGCCTAGAGCGTGTGCCCGTATGGTGGGCGGATGCCGAGACGCTCGCCGACTGCACCGCACGGGGTGGATGCGACGGGTTCCTCCGTCGCTGGACCGAACGGCCCGGTTCCGGTCCGCAGCTACGCGCCCGCCGCCGGCACTCCCCTGATCTCGGGTTCCCCAGTGATCTGGCTGCACGGCGGCGGCTTCTACTCGGGCGGCCTCGACCAGCCGGAGACGCATGAGGTCGCGCTCGCGCTGGCGCGCACCGGGTTCGAGGTGACGACGGTCGACTACCGGCTCGTGACGCTCGGCGGGCGCGACCGGGCCCAGCGCGAGGCGTCCGGGTCCGCGAAGGGTCCGGAGCGGTCCGGACGTGCGGAGCAGTCAGGACGCTCAGCTCGGTCGGAACGCGACCGCCGCCCCGATGTGCGTTTCCCGGTACCGCTCGACGACGTGCTCGCGGTCGTCGAGGCGGTCGCCTCCCGGTCGGGTCGTGATGTGGTGCTCGGCGGGGCGAGTGCCGGGGCGTGCCTCGCTGCTGCGGCGGCGTACCGGCTCGCGCGGGCTGAGCGCTCTCCCGTGCGTGGCCTCTTCCTGACCTACGGGACGTTCCACGCGCAGCTGCCGACCCGGTCCTCCGAGCTGCTGAGCCGACTGCGCGGAAGCCGCCGCTACGTCCACACTCCCTGGCTCATCGGTGCTATGAACCTCAACTACGCGGGGAGCGAGGACGTGCTCTCACGTCCGGATGCGTTCCCCGGCGGACACGACCTGACGGGCCTCCCGCCGTCGCTTGTGGTGGACGCGGACCGCGACGCGATGCGCGCATCCGGTTCGTCGTTCGCGCGCGAGCTCACCGCAGCCGGTGTCGACACCGAGTACCGCGTGATTGCCGGAAGTGCGCACGCCTTCCTCAACCGGCCACGCGACCCGGCCTTCACGCTCGGCATCGACCTGATCAGCGAGTGGATGCGGCGCCTCGACTGAGTGGACCTGAGTGGACCTGAGCGGACCGCAGCGGACGGTGAGGTCCGCGCGGAGGGGCGCTGTTCAGCGTCGCGGGGATCTGGGCGGATGTGCGTCTCTCGGCACTCCGACGCGCGTGACGAACAGTGGCACGTCGCGGCGGGAGAGGCCGAGCCGGTAGCGCAGCTCGCCCTGCGCGAGCGATGAGTCGATGACCTCTGAGGCTGGCGCGAAGGCTGCCCCGCGCGCAGTCGCACGCAGCCAGAGGCGCATGAGCGCCCGGCCCGCTTCGAGCACTCGCGCAGGTGGCAGCCCGAGCGGGGAGTTGAGCACCCGCGTGATCTCTGCCCCAGAGCCGAGGTCGAGCAGTTTGGTGTCGGCGACGAGCACGAAGGCCGTCGCCTCGGCGGGGGCGTCTTCGTCGGCGGCCGAAACGGGTACCTCCAGCAGCACCCGACGCCACAGCTCGCCGAGCGGTGCGGTGACGCCGACTGCCGCGTCTCGGAGGCGCCGCTTCCTGGTGAACGCCGAGGCGACCCGGGTGGCGAACGCGGGGATGCCGAGCGCCTTGTCGTTCAGCCCATCGACCGTGTAGCGCGGATGGGAGGGGTGGAGCCGCAGCCAGTGCGCGAGCTCGCGCGCCACATCTGGCTCTCGCAGAGTGTCGGCTGTGCCGAGGGACGAGAAGTGCCGCAGGTCATCGGCGTCGATGGGAACGAGCCGCAGCCACTCGGGGAGCGAGCCGGAGAGCTCGAGCACAAGACCACGCGCGGGCTCGAGCCCGCTGCGCACGGTCTTGCGTGCGGCGAGCATCCGTCGCTCGGAGTCGGGGTCGAACGCGGACTCGGCGTGCTGTGTCGTGTCGCCGCCGGCCGAAGACGCGGTGTCGTGGTGCAGCTGGATGCGGAGCACCGGTTCGTCGCTTCTGGCCTGCACGATCGCTTCCGGGTCTGCAAGCGCGGGGAGGAGCTCGACGTCGAAGGCCACGCCGTGCGCTGCCGCGCTGACGCTGAAGGCCTCGAGCCACGCGCCGAGACCGAGCAGCGTGTCGCGACCGCTCGGGTCTGCGGCGGGGAGCGTCCGCTTCCGCGAGACTCTCAGCTCCACGGCCGCCCCGTCACCGATCATGCGCGGCGACCACGGCTGGGTGTTGTGCGCTGACGGTGCCGACGCTGCGTCGGCGATGATCTGATTCAGCGTGTGGATGCCGGTCATGGCTGCTCCCCCTGGTTCGTCCCCTGCTGCTGCCCCGCGATCGGTGTGTCTGCGCTCTGACTGCTCCGAGAGCCCACGGGCCGCCGGTAGAACACCGTGCTGTGCAGCTCCGATCCGCCCATCCTGCTGAGCTGCCTCGCCGAGGCGGGGTTGTCGAGGCCGATGTAGGTCGAGCGCAGCGCCGTGTAGCCGCCCTCGATGAGTGCCTCACCGACGGTGCGCCCCAGCAGCGTGCTGATCCCGCGGCCGCGAGCGTCGGGTGCTGTGCCCTGAATGGTGAGCACCGCTTCCCGTGGCTCCCGCCGTTGGCGCCAGATCTCGAGCAGCTGCCTCGCCCCGATGCGACCGGAGGAACGCTGCACGATGCGAGTCACGTCGGGCACGCAGAGCAGGAAGCCGAGTGGCGCACGTGTCTTCGCGTCGAGCGCGAACACCCAGATGGCGGGGTCGATGATAGCCACGAGCCCGCTGGTCGCCTCGCGCATCTGCGTTGGCGAGATCTGCGTGTAGTAGGGCAGCTCGGCGAAGGCGGCGTTGACGAGTTCCCGCTGACGGGCGACATCGCGCGCGAACCGCAAGCGCGACGCCCGCTCGATGACGATGCCGGCGGCCTCGAGTTCGGCCTCTGTCGGGGCCGTGAAGGCGTCGCTCTCGATCTGCCCGAGGCGGCCTTGCTCAAGGCGGGCGATCCAGGTCGCCGACTCGTTCCACGTCGTGAAGCCCAGCTCTTCGTACGCGCCTGGTACCCAGTCCGGGTTCCAGGCCCCCTCGACGAACCCTCGCTCGCCGAAGCCCGAGGTGATGACGCCGCCCACTTGATTGGGGAGCAGGGTGACAGGTCCGAGGAGCTCGCGCCGACCGGTCTTCGCCGCACGTTCCTCGACGGCTCCGACGATGGCTCCAAGTGCTTCCGCGTCGGCTGCGGCGACTGCCCCGAACAGCTGCAGCCTCGAGTTCAGCTTCGCATCGAGGGCGCTGCTCGTGTGCGTGACGGCGCGGGCAACCGGCATGCCCCCGCGGTAGGCGAGCAGCAGCTCGACCTTCGACTCGTGCGCGTGCTTGTCCTTCCACCACGAGCGGAGTGTCGACTCGAGCACCGGCACCTCACGGCTCGGGTCTGAGACGCGCCCCGGCAGCTCCACGAACTCCAGGAACTCGAGCTCAGAACTGACGCATCGCACCTCGATCCCGCGTGACTTCGGCTTCTCCCCAGCACGGCCAGAAAGCACATCGGTGGTCAGGACCGAGCCAGGCACCGCTGCGACTGGGCCGCGCGCACCCACATCAGTCCCGCGACCATCCGCTTCGTGAGCCACTCTGCCTTCGACGGTCGCCAGCTCCTCCTCGCTGGCGAAGAGTCGGATGAACCCGGCGTCGGCGTTCTTGGTGTCCTTGACGATCCACTGCATGAGGTGCCGGTGCTCGGGCATCCTCGCGAAGCGGATGAGGGCGTCGCGCGTCGAGAAGTTCGCCAGCGTGCCGAGCGTCCACGGCGCCTCCCAGTAGATGCCGTGCCAGCAGTAGTCGGGCATGCGCCGCATCTTGCCGGTCATCCGGCCCCAGATTCGACTCGTCACTGCCCAGGCGAGTGGGGTCGTGTAGCGGGTCGCACCCACGAACATCGATGCGGTGTCGAAGATCGTGTGCGACGGCGGCGGGATGGGCGTCGTGAGCCGCTTCGGCTTGCGCGTGGGCTCGGCGACGAGCGGTGGCGTGCGCCCTTCGGCCCGTTCCTTGGCGACGGGGGCGAAGTGGGGGTTGTGCGCCATCTCGCCGGGTGGCGGCTCGGGGTCGGCCCGCCAGATGCCGTTCGAGTAGCCGCGGGTCTCGGCGAGCAGGAGCTTCGTGCGCCCGTCGTGTCGAGCGGCGACCTCGCGGGCGCGCTCGACGCTCGCGAAGAGCAGCAGCTCCCCCGTGACCCGACGGTCGCGGAGGCGTCGCCGCCAGATCACGCCCTCCCGCTCGGCGCTGCGCCCCTCGACGATGACAAGGGCCTCCGCCCTTCCCTGGATGGGCGCCTTCGAGAAGTCGGTGGTGTACACGGCCTACTCGGCGTTCTTCACGACGTAGACGTTCTTGATCTTCGCGTTGCCCCCGGTGAACGGCCCCGTGCCGAAGGAGTGCACCTCGATGCGGAGATCACCCGTCGTCGGGTCCTCGTCGAGCGACTGGGCGAAGTCGCGCGAGACGGAGGCGAGGTGGTCGACGATGCCCGCCCTCGTCGTCTCGCTGAGCGCCGCGAGCTCCTCACTCGAGAGCGCCGCGCCCTCTCGCAACTGGAGATGCACGACCGGCCGCTGCTCGTGGCCGTCGAGCTCCAGCAGACCGAGCTTGAACGACTCGATGTCGCCAGCGTGCGGGTTGTCTCGGTAGAGCCCGTTCTCGATGTCGATCGGATAGAGGTTCGCGCCCATGTACGAGATGGTCGAGTCCTTCCTGCCGAAGAGCAGGAGGAACGGCAGCTTCATCCGCTGGACCGCGAATGCGCGGTGAAACGCCCTGGACAACGCGGGGTCGAGCTCGGCGATCTTCTCCCGTACCTCGGGGAACGAGAGGATCTTCGCCTCGTCGCCGATGTTGTAGCGCAGCTTCGGGCTGAGCACGGCAGACGAGTTGAGGGTCACGACGAGCTCGTTGCTCGCGTTCGTCTCGAGGTAGGTCTCGAGCGGGTTGTACTGGAAGACCATCGGGATGCGCGACTCGTCGTCACCGAGGAGCGCCCGCCTCAGCCGCTCGTCGGCGAACATCGCCCGGCGCAGCCAGACGCATGCGTCTGACTCGCCCGCCATGCCGATCGTGAGGTCGGATGCCCCGTACCCCGAGTACACGCGGCCGAAGCGCTCCTCCAGGTAGTCACGCAGCCCCTCGGTCATCGCCTCGCCTCCGACGAAGCCGTTGAGTCGATGCTTCGACCAGTCGAACCACTCCTCGCCGTCGAGCCGGTCGCGAAGGTGCTTCAGGAACGGCGGGTAGGCGCTCACCAGGTACTGGTACTTCGGGCCGAAGTGACGGATGGTGTCGACGATCTTGTCGATGTCCGGCCCGGTGTTCTTGACCATCGAGATCTTCGACAGCGCGTGGCCCGTGTTGGTGCCGGTCGCCCAGGCCCCCATCGAGAAGGCGTTGATGCCGAAGAGCTTCTTCGTGCCGAACAGCAGCGTGATGTAGCCCGCCACGTTGTTGTGGATGGTCTTCAGCTCGTGCCGCCCGCGGATCCAGTTGAAGGGGGAACCGCTCGACCCGCTCGACTCATCGACCACGGTGCCGACCGTGTCGATCTCCCCGCCCCAGCAGCGCTCGTCTTCCGTGTAGCGCTTGACGTAGTCGTCCTTGCTCGTCTCGGGGTAGCTCGAGAGCTGCCACCACCGGAACGTGAAGTCGTTCTCGTGCAGCCACCGCTGGTACGCGGGCACGTCGAGGTTGGCGCGCTGGCAGATCATCCAGGCGTTGAACTTCGCGAAGTCGCCCATGGCCGGCACGTAGTGGCGGGCGGTCCACCGCCAGACGGCGGGGTGCAGGTGGTAGAGGTCGTAGGTCTTCGTGAGCGCACCGGAACCGAGTCGCAGCAGCGTCTGCCGCAGCTTGGATGCACGCTGCAGGCCGGCTGGTCCTGGGCTCGCCGCTCTGCCTGTCGCCGACTCCCGAACATCGATCTGCTGCGTCACGTCGCTGCCCCGCCTCTCGCCACCGCCGAAGTGTGCGCATAGCTAAGCACGAGCCACGGACATTCAGCCTGGGATCAACGCCATAGCCAGAGCATAGGCATGGCATAGCCCCCTCCTGGGCCGGCGACTCATGCTGACGTCCATCCCACGACGAAGAGCAGGAGCACCACGATGATCAAGATCCCCGAACCAGACCTCACGCCTGACGGACCCGCCTACGAGGGCAGGCTCCTCGACCGAGCGGACGAGGAGGTCGTCGACCAGGGCGTCGCCTTCGACATCGGCACGCTCCTGTCGCGGCGCGGACTGCTCAGCATCTTCGGGGTGGGGGTCGGAACGGTCGCCCTCGCCGCGTGCACCCCAGCCGGATCCGGTGCTGCGGGCACCGCCGCGGCGACGGCAGCGGCCACGGCCAGCCCGTCCGCGAGCGCATCGGCAGCAGCCGGCGCCCTCCCCGCGAGCGAGATCCCCGACGAGACAGCCGGCCCCTATCCGGGCGACGGCTCGAACGGCGCGGATGTGCTCGAGCAGTCCGGGGTCGTGCGCAGCGACATCCGCACGAGCATCGGCAGCAGCACTGCAGCTGCCGGTGTGCCCATGACGCTCACGCTCACGATCCTCGACATGGCAGACGGCGACCGGCCGTTCGAGAACGTCGCCGTCTACGTCTGGCACTGCGACGCCACAGGCGGCTACTCCATGTACTCCGAGGGCATCGAGAACGAGACCTTCCTCCGCGGGGTCCAGGTCGCCGACAGCTCGGGCAGCGTCACCTTCACGTCGATCTTCCCTGCCTGCTACACGGGCCGCTGGCCGCACATCCACTTCGAGGTGTACCCGACGGTCGACGACATCACCGAGTCCACCAACGCGATCTCGACCTCGCAGGTCGCGCTGCCCGAGTACGCCTCGAACGCCGTCTACGCGCTCGCAGGCTACGAGGGATCCGCCTCGAACCTGGCCCAGGTCAGCCTCGACTCCGACAACGTGTTCGGCGACGACGGCGGTGCCCTGCAGCTCGCAACCGTCACGGGCGATGCGACGAGCGGCTACAACGTCGCGCTCACCGTGCGCGTCGACACCACGACCGCCCCGACCGCAGGCGCGGCCCCCTCCGGCGGTGGCGGTGCCGGAGGGCCAGGCGGCTCCGGCGGGCCCGGGGCACCCGGGAACTGATCGACCGCCGACAATCGACAACCGACAACCGAAGGGACCCTTCATGCTGGCGAATCTCACCGGCTGGCACGGCCTCGCCGTGCTCGCCATCATCGTGCTCATCTTCGGCGCGTCCAAGCTGCCCGCCCTCGCGAAGAGCGTCGGACAGTCGATGCGCATCCTCAAGACGGAGGTGCGAGAGCTCGACACCGAGGTGACCGAGGCACCCCCGGCACCCCCGGCGGAGGTCAGCACCGACGGTCACCCCAAGAGAGGAACGCCGAGCCAGCCGCGAGGAGCGGACCCGGATCAGCGCTTCCCGGATGCCGCCAGCCGCTCCACGGCGAGCTTCAAGTAGGGAGCGGTCGCGCTGCCGTCGGCAGCCGCCACCTCCTGCGGGGTGCCCTGCGCGACGACCTCGCCGCCCTCGTCCCCCGCACCCGGCCCCATGTCGATCACCCAGTCCGCGCCGGCGACGACGCGCATATCGTGCTCGACGAGGATGACGGTGTTCCCCAGATCGACGAGGTCGTGGAGATGCCCGAGGAGGCGATCGGAATCAGCGGGGTGCAGCCCCGAGGTCGGCTCGTCGAGCAGATAGAGGGTGTCACCCTGCTGAGCCCGACGCAGCTCGGCAGCAAGCTTCACGCGCTGCGCCTCACCGCCTGAGAGCTCCGGCGCGGGCTGGCCGAGCGAGACGTAGCCGAGCCCGACATCGGTGAGCGCGTCCAGATGCTGGAGCACCTCCGCCCGACCGGCGAACTTCTCCCGAGCCTCGGTGACGCTCATCGCGAGCACGTCCGCGATCGACGACCCCTCGTACTCGATCTCCAGCGTCTCCGCGTTGTAGCGCTTCCCGCCGCAGGTCGAGCACGGCGCCTGCACCGTGGGCAGGAAGAGCAGCTCGACCTCCATCGTCCCCTCGCCCTTGCACGTCGGGCAACGACCGCTCGGGAGGTTGAACGAGAATCGACTCGCCGAGTACCGCCTGCGCTTCGCCTCATCCGTCGCCGCGAACAGGGAGCGGATGCGGTCGAACAGCCCCGTGTAGGTCGCGACGTTCGAGCGTGACGTGCGCCCGATCGGCGCCTGGCTGACCTGCACGATGCGCGTGAGCCGCTCGGCCGGGCCGATGGCTCGACCGCGCGTGGTCTCTGCCGCGACAGCGACCATGGGGTCCGCCCCGTCCGGCTCCTCATCGGCGACGGCCTCGCCCAGCTCACTCGCCAGACTCGCACGAAGCAGGTCGGGCAGCGCCTGGTTCACCAGCGTCGTCTTCCCCGAGCCCGAGACCCCCGTGACCGCGGTGAGGCAGCCGAGCGGGAACGCCACGGACAGTCCGCGGATGTTGTTGCGCACCACACCCTCGAGCGCAACCTGCTGCTCCCTGGGCCGAGCATCACGCAGCCTCGGTTTCGGCGAGTCCTCGCACTCGAACAGGTAGCGGCGCGTCACCGATTCCTCGGCGGACGTCACCCCCTCGAGATCGCCCGAGTACACGATGCGGCCGCCGGAGGCTCCGGCCCCCGGGCCGATGTCGACGATCCAGTCCGCCTCGCGGATCACGTCGAGCGAATGCTCCACGTAGAAGACCGTGTTGCCGCGATCACGAAGCCCGCGCAGGATCCGGAGGAGCGCCTCCGTGTCTGCAGGATGCAGACCCGCCGAGGGCTCATCGAGCACGAACACGACACCGAAGAGCCCAGCGAGCAGCTGGTTGGCGAGCCGAAGCCGCTGCAGCTCACCGCCGGAGAGCGTCCCAGTCTGCCGGTCGAGGGAGAGGTAGCCGAGCCCGAGGTCCGAGAGCGGCGCGAGTCGCGCGCACAGCTCACCGGCCAAGCGTCGCGCCGCGAGGTCCTGCTCCGGGGCCAGCGCCTGCCCCGCCCGAACCCAGCCGGGCTCGAGCACACGCTCCATCAGCACAGCCAGTTCGCGCAACGGCATCGCCGCGAGCTGCGTGATGTCGAGCCCCTCGAAGGTCACGGCAAGAGCATCCGGCTTCAACCGCGTGCCCCGACACGACGGGCACTGCACGCTCTCCATGAACGCGGCAGCCTTCTCGCGCATCCGCTCGCTCTTCGAATTGGCGAAGGTATCGAGCACGTACCGCTTCACGCCGACGAACGTGCTCATATACGAGGGCTCGTCGCCCGCCGCCACCGCAGCGCGAACCTGCGCGGGCGACCTGCCCGTGAACACCGGCACCTGCGGCTTCTCCGTCGTGTTCAGCAGCCACGACCGGCGCTCGCTGGGAACCTCGCTCCACGGGATGTCGATGTCGTAGCCGAGCGAGACGAGGCTGTCCCGGAGCTGCTTGCCGTGCCACGCCGTCGGCCACGCGGCGATCGCCCCGTCGCGGATGCTCAGCGACGCATCCGGGATCATGAGCGACTCGGGCACCTCGTAGACGCGGCCGAGCCCGTGGCAGTTCGGGCAGGCGCCCTGCACGGTGTTCGCCGAGAAGTCCTCCGCGAGCAGCATCGGCGCACCCTCCGGATACACGCCGACCCTCGAGAACAGCATGCGCACGACATTCGCGATCGTCGACGTGCTCCCGACCGTCGAACGCGCGCTTCCGCCTCCTCGCTGCTGCGGGAGCGCGACCGCAGGCGGCAGGCCCTCGACCGAATCCACGTCGGGCGGCGAGACCTGGTTCATGAGGCGGCGTGCGTAGGGTGCGACCGACTCGAAGTACCGCCGCTGGGCCTCCGCATAGAGCGTGCCGAACGCGAGCGAGCTCTTCCCAGAACCCGACACCCCCGTGAAGGCGACAAGCGCATCCCTCGGGATATCGACGTCCACGCCGCGCAGATTGTGCTCACGAGCACCCCGAACGACGACTCGATCCGGCGGCCCTGCGGTCAACTGTCCCTCGGCGAAACCCATCGACACAGCATGCCGCCCGCGCTCCTCCCGAAACTGAACGCTTCAGGTAACGCAAGGTTACGCAGAGCTACGACACGACCACACCGAGTAGAAATGTCTCGTTGTCCGAACATATGACAGCTCCCAGCTGGACAAAGGAGTTCCCATGACCGACCAGACCACCACCTCGCCCCGCACCATCGGCGTCGGCCTCATCAGCGTCGGCTGGATGGGTCGCCTCCACTCGCGCGCCTATCGAGCCGTCCCCGACCACTTCCCCGAGCTCGGCATCAAGACGCGGCTCGTCGTCGCGGCCGACCCCGTGCCGGAAGCCCGCTCACAGGCAGAGGAACGACTCGGCTTCGAGCGCACCGTCGCCGACTACCACGAAGTGCTCGCCGACCCAGAGGTCGACGTCGTCTCGATCTGCTCCCCCAACTTCCTGCACGCCGAGATGGCCATCGCGGCAGCCGAAGCCGGGAAGCCGTTCTGGATCGAGAAGCCCATGGGACGCTACGCGTCCGACTCGCGGCGCATCGCATCCGCAGTGGATGCCGCCGGCATCGTCACGGCTGTCGGGTTCAACTACCGCAACGCACCCGCGATCGCGCACATGAAGCAACTCATCGAGGATGGCGCCATCGGCCGCGTCACGAACGTGCGCGGCGCGCTCCTCGCCGACTACTCGTCCGACGCCCTCGCACCGCTCACGTGGCGCTTCGAGCGCGAGCGCGCAGGATCCGGCGTGCTCGGCGACCTGCTCTCGCACGGACTCGACCTCGCCCAGCACGTCGTCGGCCGCATCGGCAGCGTCTCCGCGACCGCCGAGACCTTCATCACCGAGCGCCCAGCCCCGGGCACGGGCATCGTCGACCGCTCCGCCCCCGGAACCGGGGAGCTGAAGCCCGTCGAGAACGAGGACTACGCGGCCCTGCTCATGCGCTTCGACAACGGCGCCATCGGCATCATGGACTCCAGCCGCATCATGCGCGGCCCCCGCGCCGAGTACGCCCTCGAGGTGTACGGCACGAACGGCTCGCTGCGGTGGGACTTCCAGCGCCTCAATGAGCTCGAAGTCTGCCTCGACTCCTCGACCCCGTACGGCTACACGACCGTCTACATGTCCCCCGGACACGGCGAATTCCACCGTTTCCAGCCAGGCGGCGGAACCGGCATGGGCTTCGACGACCTCAAGACCATCGAGGCGGCGCGATTCCTGGAGAGCGTCGTCACGGGCCGCCAGGTCGCTCCGTCGGTCGCCGACGGGCTCGTCGCCGCGCAGATCGTCGAGGCCGCGGAGGCGTCCATCGAGGACGGCCGCTGGCACGACGTGCCCGCGCGCGCGTAGCCGCCGGCACGGCGCCTCCGCCGACGCCGATCCCGATTCCGGCGTCCCGAACCTCAGAGTCGCGGAGCCCGTGGAAGTCTCGGGATGGGGAAGTCACTTCGTTGCAGGAACATCCCCAGCACGAAGTGACTTCCCCAGCCCGAGACTCCGCGCCACGCACCCGAGACCACATCCCCGCCCGCGTGTAACCGCCGCTGGCGCCGCCGCGACTGCCGAGCCCCGGCACCCAAGCCCCTGGAGCCTCCGAATCCCCAAGCCCCGGGGTCCCGGAGCCCGCGAAAGTCTCGGGCTGGGAAAATCACTTCGTTGCAGGAACATCCCCAGCACGAAGTGACTTCCCCATCCCGAGACTCCGCGCCGCGCACCCGAGACCACATCCCCGCCCGCGCGCAGCCGCCGCTGGCGCCCCAGACTTCGACTCCGCCGACACGTCGCCAACGACCTCGCCCCCGCCGACGAGTCCCGGAACCCCAAAGTCGCGAAGTCACCGGAGTCCCCAGAGCCCCCAGAGTCCCAGAGCCCCGGAGCCCGTGGAAGTCTCGGGATGGGGAAGTCACTTCGTTGCAGGA